>NZ_JBPBBA010000038.1:0-41238 GCF_050896395.1 Nioella aestuarii
GTGCTCTTCCGATCTTGGGTGGGCGGGGCGTCCGCCTGCGGCCCCTGGTGCCCGATGCTAGACCCAAACCGGTGGGGAGCTTCCCAGATTGCAGGCGGGCCTGTCCCAGGACATCGGCGCACCCGTTACGCTGACGGGCGGGGCCAAGCGACGCGCTGGCCCCCAAGGCGTCTGTTCCAGATAGGCCCCAAAATCCGCCTTGCCCGCAGGCGCGAATGCCGCCCGGTCATCAGCCGGATAACAGGCCAGCAGAGCCGCCGTTCTGGCCAGTGACAAGCGTGCATTCATGATCCCCTTCCCGGCAACCGCGTCCCGCAGCGCCGTCAGAGCCGCCGCGGCCATCAGATATCCTGTTGCGTGGTCCAGCGCCTGAACCGGCAGCGGCGCCGGATTTTCCGCCCCCGACCATCCCATGCCTTCCGCCGCAAGTCCTGCCGACATCTGCACCAGGCTGTCATAGCCCCTGCGCTGCGCCCAGGGGCCTGTCCAGCCATAGGCGCAAAGCCTGACTTCCATAAGCTGCGGTGCAACCTCTGCCCGCCACGCGGCCCCAAGTCCCAATCGCTCCAACGCATCCGGCCGATATCCGTTGACGAACAGATCCGCCCCTGCAAGCAGCTGTGCAAACTGCGCCCGTCCTTCGGGACTGCGCAGGTCCAGCCGAGCGCAGCGTTTGCCAAGGGCCACGTCGGGAGCAAGGCTCGGCTCCTCCCAATCGACCGGATCAATGCGCAGCACGTCGGCCCCGTAACCCGCCAGCGCGCGGGTGGCGACAGGGCCAGCCAGAATGCGCGTCAGATCCAGCACCCGCAGCCCCTGCAAGGGCCGCTCCGGCGTGCCGCCCCAATCGCGGATCTTGCCAGCGCGTGGCGTGTCCCATGTGACCAAAGGCTCAGCAGCAACCGCCTTGCTTTGCGGATGTTTCGCCCATTCTGCAAGGCTGCGCATCTCTGCCGCGACGCCACCCTCTGTCACGACGGCTGCTTCCAGGTCCGCCGCCTTCCATGCAGATACGGCGCGCGCCACGTCTTCCCGTGTTTCGGCACACTTCAATGCCCGGATCGCCGCTGCCCGGTGGTGCGGCGCATTGGTGTGCAGCTTGATCCAGCCATCTGCCGCGCGGTAATCCCCGGCAAGGTCGTCCCAAGCAGGCGGCAAGTCCCAACCCTGCGGCGCAATCGAAAACGAAAACCACAGCGAGGCCAGCCGCCTGTCCACCGTCACCTCCGCTGGCGTTTCGCCAAGCGCAGCACGCAAGGTGGCAATCCCCTCTCCAACGGATGCCACCGATGCCGAGGCCAGATCGCTGACCGCAAAACACGATGGCAAACTGCCCTGCCCGGTCTCCGTCCACGCCCCCGGCAATCCCAGCGCTTGCGAAATCTCTTTCATTGAAACAGCCCCGAATATTCCGCCCGCAAGGCCACTTTCTGGACCTTGCCCATCGTGTTTCGCGGCAGTTCCGGCAGCACGATCACCTGCTTGGGCTGTTTGAATTTCGCCAGTTCCCCGGCGATGGCCGCCTTCACCCCCGCCTTGGTGATCTCTGCGCCAGGCTGTGCCACCACGACTGCGACTACAGCTTCGCCAAAGTCAGGATGCGGCACGCCGATCACGGCACTTTCCAGAACCCCTGACAGATCGTCAATCAGTGCCTCGACCTCTTTGGGATAGACGTTGAACCCGCCAGAAATGATCAGATCCTTCGCGCGGCCAACGATATGGACATAGCCATCATCGTCGATCTTTCCCAGATCACCGGTGATGAAGAAACCATCCTCGCGCAGTTCCTCTGCCGTCTTCTCCGGCATCTGCCAATAGCCTGCAAAGACATTGTCACCGCGCACTTCCAGCACCCCGATTTCACCCTGCGCCATCTCTGTGCCGGTTTCGGGGTCGCAAATCTTAAGCTCCACCCCCGGCAACGGAAAGCCAACGGTGCCCGCCCGGCGGTCGCCATCATAGGGGTTGGAGGTGTTCATATTGGTTTCGGTCATGCCGTAGCGTTCAAGGATCGCATGACCTGTCACAGCGCGCCAGCGGTCATGGGTCTCTGCCAACAGCGGAGCAGAGCCCGACACGAACAGCCGCATGTCCTTCGCAGACTCGGCCAGCCCATCTTGCTGCAACAGCCTCGTGTAAAAGGTCGGCACCCCCATCAAGGCAGTGGCCTTGGGCATTGCCGCCATGATGGCATCCGCGTCAAAGCCCGGCAGAAAGATGCAAGAGCCGCCCGCCATCAGCGTCACATTGGTGGCCACGAAAAGGCCGTGGGTGTGGAAGATCGGCAGCGCGTGGATCAGTACGTCCTGATCGGTGAACCGCCAGTAATCGCGCAAGGTTTCAGAGTTGGAGGCAAGCGCCCTGTGTGTCAGCATCGCCCCTTTGGAACGGCCCGTTGTGCCCGAGGTATATAGGATCGCCGCAAGGTCCAGCGCACCCCGTGGCACCGGGTCAAAGCCGGGCACCTCGGCGTCTCGTGCCTCTCGCAGGCTGCCGGAACCATCGGTGGCGATGGTGCGGACATGCGCGACCCCGCAGTCCTGAGCCACCGGGGCCAGTGCCTCCTGTTTGGCCGGATCGCAGACGAACAGCGCCGGGGCTGCGTCACCAAGGAAATAACGAACTTCGGCGGGCGTATAGGCCGTGTTGAGCGGGAGGAACACCGCGCCTGCAAGTACGCAACCCACATACAGCTCCAGCATTTCCTGCGTCTTGGGTGCCTGCACGGCGACCCGATCACCGGGCTGCACACCCATGTGGCGCAGCGCAGAGGCCATGCGCTCGGCATTTTGGAAGAACGCGCCATAGCTGACGCTCCGCCCATCCGATGCGTGTGTCAGGAAGGTTCGAGCCTCTTTGCCCGCCGATGCGCGGCGCAACCGGTTCGCGAGGAAATTGCTGTCATACATGAGGCCTCATCCTTCTTCGTCTTCTCATCGAGCAGATGCCGCGAAACGCCCCTGCCCCGCAAGAGGCTCAGCCATCGCGGACAACCGGATCAATAGGTCCGAGCGGGCCGCCGCAAGCCATTTCGACTGCCCTTGCCACCTGCAAGAGCCGCGCCTCGCCCCGATGCGACCCGATCAGCTGGATGCCGACCGGCAAGCTATTGTCGGACAGGCCTACAGGGACGGAGACCGACGGCAATCCGGTCGTGGCTGACAGGAAGGAGAATTTCAGCCAGTCGATATAGTCGCTTAGCGGTTCCCCGTCGATTTCGCGCGGGTATTCCTCTTCCACTGGGCCGGGCATCAACCCTACGACCGGGCAAGCCAACACGTCAAAATGGGCAAGGAAACCTGTCATCCGGTCGAAGAGGTCGGATTTCGCCAGTTGCGCATCAATCACGTCGTCAATCGTCAGATCCCGGCCCTGCTGAATATTCTGTGCCAGTGTCGGTTTGAAATGCTTTTGGATATGCTCCGGCGCTCGTCCCGTTCCGCTCGCCCAAAGCAATCCACGCAGGGTGCGATACGCATGGTCAAGGCCGGGCAGATCGGGGCAGTCTTCCTCCACCACGCCACCGGCGCGGGCCACGAGCTCCAGCGCGCGACGCAAGTATCCCTCGACCTCGGGCGAACATCCAGCGAAGCCGCCAAGCGTTGGGGCGAAGGCAATGCGGACCTTTTCGTCGGCGCGCAAGACTGTCTGCTGGTAGGACTCTTCGGGCGGCGGGAAGGAGATCGCCCAGGTGGGGTCGAACCCGGACATAGCGTCGAGAAACAGCGCGCAATCGCGGACGGATCGTGCCATTGGACCCTGCACCGCCTCTGGGTGGAACCGGTTGCCCGCCGGGCCGGGGCTGACCAGACCGGGGCTGGGGCGGAATCCCACGACGCCGCAGAAGGCCGCGGGCGTGCGCAGGCTGCCTGCAAGATCAGACCCATGCGAGAGCCAGAACTCACCCGTCGCCAGCGATACAGCTGCACCACCGGAACTGCCGCCCGCATTGCGAGAAATGTCCCAGGGATTACGGGTTCTGCCAAAGACCTCGTTAAAGGTATTGGCCCCTGCCCCCATTTCCGGTGTGTTTGTCTTGCCCAGAACCACGCCGCCTCGTGATTCCAGGCGCTCGACCAGAGGGTGGCTCTCCTCTGGCACGAAATCCCTGAACCCAAGCGAGCCCCAAGTGGTTCGGACACCCGCAACCGGGCTGAGATCTTTGATACCGATGGGAAGGCCCGCCAGCCAGCCGGGATGATCAGCCTCCGCAAGATCCATAACCGCTTCGCGCGCCCGGTCCTCGCACAGCGTCACGGTAGCGTTGACCGCCGGTTCCACCTCCGCGATCCGGGTCAGGGCCGCGTCGATCAGCTCTGACCGGCTGACCTCACCCGCCTTTAGCATCGCCACCACTTCATGCGCCTCTTTGGCGCAGATCTGAGGCCCCGTGAACACCGCGTCTGTCATGCTTTGATCCCCTGCATTTGGAACAGCATGATCCATGCGCTGGCCAAATGAAACCGCGATGACGCAGGCCCTAGGCAATCCCTGCGCAGCGCCCCATAATCACGCCCCATGGGACGTCGCCTTACCAGAAGCTTTGGCAGCTCGCCTGCCCTGCGATCACTGCTTGTGATCGTAGCGCTGGCCATTGGGCTCAGCCTTGCCGCCATGCCGCGGCTGGAACGGTATTTCCTGATGCAAGCCGCCGTGCGCGAGGAGGCGACGCTCAGACTGGCCACCGAATCTCTGCGCAGCGCCCTGAACCGGACCGACGTGTTGCCCCGCCTTCTGGCGGAACGACCTATCCTGATCAGTATCCTGCGGGATCCCGACAACCAGGGGCTGGTGCCTTATGGAAACGAACAGCTTCGCCAGACCGCCCTGACACTCAACGTCGCCGATATCTGGTTGATGGACACGACCGGGCTTACCGTCGCATCCAGCAATTACCGGCGCGAGACGTCTTTCGTAGGGCGGCGCTTTGACTACCGCCCCTATTTCAGCAGCGCCCTGTCCGAGGGGCGCGGCAGGTTTCATGCGCTTGGCACCACATCAGGCCAACGAGGCTACTATTTTGCCGCGCCGGTTCTGGATGGCACCGAGATTGTGGGCGTGGTTGCCGTCAAGATTCTATTGGATGAGTTCGAGGCCGCCTGGCGCGATAGCCCCAACACCATCGTCGTGACCGATTCCAGCAATGTGATTTTCCTCTCCGACCGCACTGATTGGCATTTCAACAGTCTTGGACCGATCCCAGAACCCGCTTTGGAAACCATTGTCGCCACGCGGCAATACCCGCTGGATCAATTGCAGCTGCTGCAGACAGAACGGCGCGATCTGGTCCCGGGTCATGACCTGCTGACCGTCACCGGCACCGACGGCCGCGAAGAATTCGTTACCAATACAGGGCTGATTGCCGCTGTGGGCTGGCGTGTGTCGGTGCTGACACCAACAGGACCGGCCCTTTTGCAAGCCCGCCAGACCCTGGCACTGATCGTCCTCATATTCCTCTTTGCCGGGCTGGTCGCCGTCTTGTTCCTACAACGGCGCGCCCGGCTGGTCGAACGGCTGGACCAACAGCGCCAGCACCGCGAACAGCTGGAACGGCGAGTTGCAGAACGCACCGCCGATCTTAACTTCGCCAATGCGCAACTTGTGCAAGAGGTGGAAGAACGCCGCGCGACCGAACTACGCTTGCGGCAGACTCAGACGGAGCTGGTTCAGGCGGGGAAGCTGGCGGCGCTTGGCCAGATGTCGGCAGCACTCAGCCACGAATTCAACCAGCCGCTCGCCGCTGTGAAGGCTTATGCGGAAAACGCAGCCACGTTCCTGGACCGAGACCGGCCAGAGGACGCACGCAAAAATGTCGGGCTGATTTCCCAGATGGCCGACCGCATGGCGTCCATCTCCAAGCATCTGCGCAATTTCGCGCGGCGCCCGCAAGAGAAGATCGGACCGATCCCATTGGTGGCGGTATTGGGCGATGCGCTTGACCTGATGGCCCCCAAGCTGAACGCTGCAGGGGCGACGGTGCACTATGACCCACCTGCGCAAGAAATCATGGTGATGGGTGGACGTGTGCGGCTGCAACAGGTCCTTGTGAATCTTCTGTCCAATGCACTGGACGCGATGGAAACCTTGGAACAGCCCGAGATCGAAATTGCCATCCTGAGCGACGGGTCCAGGCAGCGGGTCGAAGTCTGGGATCGAGGCCCTGGCCTGACCGAGGAAACCCTGACACACCTCTTCGATCCGTTTTTCACCACCAAGAGCCCTGGCAAGGGCCTGGGCCTTGGACTGTCGATATCCTACAATATCGTGCGAGATTTTGGAGGCACCTTGGCCGCCCGCAACCATCCCGAAGGAGGGGCCGTGTTCGTCGTTGATTTGGCCCAGGCCCCCGATCAGCAGGCGGTGGCTGCACAATGACCCGCGAAACTATTTTATTCGTCGACGATGAGGATCACCTGCGTCTGGCGGCAGAACAGACGCTGCATCTGGAAGATCTGGATGTGACCTGTTTTTCCGATGCGGCAACCGCGCTGTCCCATGTCGCGCGCGATTATTCGGGAATTCTGGTCACCGATATCCGAATGCCCGGCATGGACGGGCTGACATTGATGGGAAAAGCGCTGGAGATTGACCCGGAATTTCCTGTGATCCTTGTCACCGGGCATGGGGATGTCGATCTTGCGGTTCAGTCGATGCGCGACGGGGCTTACGACTTTCTTGAAAAGCCATATGCACCGTCACGATTGGTAACGACGGTGCGCCGGGCGCTGGACAAACGGCGACTGACACTGGAAAACCGGGCCCTGCGCCGCCAGGTGGGTGCACGCGATACGATCGAGGCGCGATTGACCGGCCGATCAGAGGTGATGACAAAGCTGCGCGCCCAGGTCCGTGCCATCGCTGCAACCGAGGCGGACGTGCTGATCCAGGGCGCGACCGGGACAGGAAAAGAGGTCGCGGCCCGCGCAATCCACCGCGCCAGTGCCCGGGACGGCAAGCCTTTCGTCCATATCAACTGTGCCGCTCTGCCCGCCGATCTTATTGAAAGCGAGCTGTTTGGCCACGAGGCCGGGGCCTTTCCCGGCGCAACCCGCGCAAGGTTTGGCAAATTCGAACATGCGCGTGGCGGCACGGTCTTCCTCGATGAGATTGACGCCATGAGCCAGACAGTTCAGGCCAAGCTGTTGACCGCGGTCCAGAACCGAACGGTAACGCGGCTTGGCTCCAATGACCCTGTCGCGCTGGACATCCGAATAATTGCGGCGTCCAAGCAGGATCTGGAGGCAGAGGCCGCCGCCGGAACCTTCCGTCCGGATCTGCTCTACCGGTTGAATGTCGTGACCTTGCGCATCCCCGATCTTGAAGACCGGCGCGAGGATATTCCACGTCTCTTCACCCATCTGGTCGCAGAGGCAGCCGCCCGTTACAAGCTGCCGATACCGCAGATCCCCGGAGCTGTCCTGACCGCTGTCGCGGCCCGCAAATGGACGGGTAATGTACGCGAGTTGCGCAATGCGGCAGATCGCTTTGCCTTGGGGCTCGACCTGGATATCGGGGGGACGCCGGCACCAAATTCTTCGGGGTGCAGTCTGGCGGACAGAATGGCTGAACACGAGAAATCCCTGATAGCCGCCAGCCTGACAGCCCATTGTGGCAGCCTCAAAGACACCTATGAATCACTTGGGCTGAGCCGCAAAGCGCTCTACGAGAAGATGCAGAAATACGGTCTTTCGCGCGGCGCATTCACCGAGGAAGACTGACCCACCCCCGGCAATGGGTCGATCCGGGGACATGCCTGACGCCCTTTTGTCACCCTTCCGACCCATCCACCTGCTTTTCTAATGCTTCCAGTGATTTTCATGACCCACGCAGGTTGAACGCATGGCCAACCCAGACCCTTAGTTGCGGCGCACGGCCCGCTTGAGGGCCTCGGATGGAGAGGAGGCTTCATTCGAACAAAGCCGGTAGAGAACCGGCACGAACCGGAGGACAATTCACAATGAAATTCACCAAAGTCACGGCGTTCGCGCTGACCACTGCGCTGACCACCACCGTCGCTTTCGCTGACGGGCACATGGACCGCGAAGGCTGGCCGGAAAGCTTCACCGTTGGCACCGCGTCTCAGGGCGGCACCTACTTCGCCTACGGTTCTGGCTGGGCCAACCTTGTGGCAGAAGAACTGGGTATCACCGGCGGCGGCGAAGTCACCGGCGGCCCGATGCAGAACATGGCGCTCGTGCACACCGGCGAAGCCCAGTTCGGCATGACCACCATGGGTCCGGCGGCTGAATCGCTGCAAGGCACCAACCCGATCGCTCCCGGCCTGCCGATGACCAACGCTTGCGCCATGTTCCCGATGTACCAGACGCCGTTCTCTGTGACCGCTCTGGCATCGTCGGGCATTGCGTCCATCTCGGACATTCCGGCAGGTGCGCGCATCGGCTTCGGCCCCGCAGGTTCCACCTCGGACACCTACTTCCCGCGCATGATGGAAACGCTTGGCGTGGACTTCGAGCGCCGCAATGGTGGCTGGTCCGATCTTGGTGGCCAGCTTCAGGACGGCCTGCTTGACGTGATCGCCTTTGCAGCCGGCGTTCCGGTTCCGGCCGTTAGCCAGCTGGAAGTACAGACCGACGTGAACATCATCGAGTTCACCGAGGAAGAGCAGGCCACCATCATGGAAGCCTTCCCGGTCAGCCAGTTCAACATTGCAGCCGACACCTACACCACGCTGGAAAACGATGCGCGGTCCGTGTCCATGTGGAACTTCGCCATCGCCAACTGCGACCTGCCGGCCAGCTTCGTCTATGCCGTCGTCGATGTGGTGATGTCGGACAACGAGCGTATGGTGAACATCCACCGCGCTGCTCGCTCCACCCTGCCCGAGAACTGGGACCGCAACGGTGTTCTGATGTGGCACCCCGGTGCCGCCCAGTGGTTCACCGAACATGCCGGTGCGGAGATCCCCGCCGACATGATCCACGGCGATATGTAATCGCGGCCTAAGGCCTGACAACCTGTGCCGCGCCCCTTTCCCGGGCGCGGCATTTTTCAAACCGGGATCCGCCTGATATCTCTCCCCGGGCGGAGCGGAGGGGACAATGACAAGTCAAACTGCACAAGACGAGGACATCATTCTCGCGGAAGGCGTGGATGAAGAGCCGATTGAACGGAACCGGCGGATCTTTGGCGGCGCATCCGCCATCGTATTGGCCACACTGGCGACGCTCTATGCCGCCTTCCACATGCTGGCGCTGAATGGTGTGTCCATCAGCGACTGGACCGGGATCGAGATCCCGCTGCTTCCGCAATTCCCGCTGGAAACCTGGAACTTCCGCATCGTCCATATCGCGGGCGCTGTGATTTTGGGCTTCCTTCTGTTTTCCGCACGGCTGTTTCAGGATGAAGAACGCGCTGCGACGCCACTTCTGTCAAAAGCTGGGTTCCTCCTGCTGCTGCCCGTTGCCGTCGCGGGCTATACCGCCGTCGGTTTCAGCATCCTGATCAGCTCCGGCACCCTGCAACAGATGGGTGGCCTGACGGTCTGGATTTCCAGCCCGCAAATCCCGGCTGGCGCCGAGATCTACGCACAGGAAATCTATTGGTTCGGCCTGCCGCTGCTGATCGCGACCTTGGGCGCAATCGTTATGGGTTGGTTCGAAAACGCCCCGCGTGACCGCTTTGCCACGTCCGATATCGTTCTGGCTGCCTGCGGGCTGGTCGTCGCCATCTATCTTGTGGCGATCTATGGCACCGCTGCGCGTAACTCTGTCGGCACACCCTTCGTGCCGATCGGTGTAGCCTTTGCCGCAACGGCGGGCACGGCGCTGATCATGGAACTGACACGCCGCGTGGCCGGTCTGGCCCTCGTGATCATCACCGGGGTGTTCCTGACCTACACCTTCACCGCGCATCTGCTGCCTGGCATCCTGGCCGTGCAGACGCCCTATACCTGGCAGCGCTTCTTCGGCCATGTCTATTCGGATGCAGGCATCCTTGGGCCGACCACGGCTGTCAGCTCGACCTATATCATCCTCTTCATCATCTTCGCAGCCTTCCTTCAGGCGTCGAAAGTGGGTGACTACTTCGTTAACTTCGCCTTCGCAGCCGCCGGACGTGCACGGGGTGGTCCCGCTAAGGTGGCAATCTTCGCATCGGGCCTGATGGGCATGATCAACGGCACCTCGGCGGGCAATGTGGTCGCCACCGGCTCGCTGACGATCCCGCTGATGAAGAAGGTGGGCTATCACAAGAAGACCGCTGGCGCGATCGAGGCTGCGGCGTCAACCGGTGGCCAGATCATGCCGCCGATCATGGGCGCCGGTGCCTTCATCATGGCAGAGATCACCGGTATCCCCTACCAGGAGATCGCCATCGCCGCGATCATCCCTGCGATCCTCTACTTCGCGTCGATCTATTTCATGGTCGATCTGGAGGCTGCCAAGCTGGGTATGCGCGGTATGCGCGAGGATGAACTGCCGAAGTTGAACAAGATGATCCGTCAGGTCTATCTGTTCATTCCGATCATCATACTGATCGTGGCCCTGTTCTATGGCTACTCAGTCATCCGGGCGGGCACCCTGGCCACCGTGGCAGCGGCTGTCGTCAGCTGGCTGACGCCCAATCGCATGGGGTTGCGCTCGATCCTTCATGCGTTCGAGCTCGCGGGGGTCATGTCGATCCAGATCATCGCGGTCTGTGCCTGTGCAGGCATCATCGTGGGCGTCATCAGCTTGACCGGCGTCGGTGCGCGCTTCTCCTCGATGCTGCTGGATATCGCCGCAGCCTCGCAGCTTCTGGCGCTGTTCTTCGCCATGTGCATCGCCATCCTGCTTGGCATGGGTATGCCCACCACGGCGGCATATGCAGTTGCAGCTTCGGTCGTTGCGCCGGGCCTTGTGAACCTCGGCATTCCGCAACTGACGGCGCATTTCTTCGTCTTCTACTTTGCCGTTGTGTCGGCCATCACGCCCCCCGTGGCGCTGGCCAGTTACGCTGCGGCAGGGATATCGGGGTCAAACCCGATGGAGACATCCGTGGCGTCGTTCAAGATCGGGATCTCTGCCTTCGTGGTGCCCTTCATGTTCTTCTACAACTCGGCCATCCTGATGGACGGGACGTGGTTCGAAGTGATCCGGGCAGCTTTGACCGCAACAGTAGGCGTGTTCCTGCTGTCCTGCGGGATGCAGGGCTGGTTCATGGGCGGGCGCACTGCCTGGTTCCTGCGGGTGGGTCTGGTGGTCGCCGCGCTCTTCATGATCGAGGGTGGCTTGGTCTCTGACATCATCGGCGTCGGTGCGGCTGTGGCGATCTTCTTCGTACAGAAGGTCTTCCACCCATCACCCGACACGAGTTTCGATGTGCGGGGCGCTGACTGAGCCCTTGCCAGTGTTGTGCATGAATAAGGAGGTCGCCCTGCGGGGCGGCCTCTTGTTTTATTAAGAAGGGCAAGACTAATATCCGACAAAATCAGACAGGAATTGATCATGCCCCAGATTACCGGCCATTTCGACACGCCCCACGCATCCAAATATCTGCAACAGCTGTGCAAGCATTTCGGCCACAAACGAGAGGTCAGCTTTGACGATACGACCGGAAGGGTCAGCTTCGATTTCGCCACGGCGCACCTTGAGGCAACGCGCGAACGGCTAACGGTTACGCTGGACCTTTCCGACGCCAATGATGCCGATCGCGGGCGGCATGTGATCGACAAGCACTTGGAGCGTTTCGCCTTTCGTGAAGGGTTTGAAAAGATGATGTGGGCGTGACCCGGCCGAGCAGCTCTCAAAAGAAAAACGCGCCCCAAGGGGCGCGCCTTTTCGTGGGCAGCTAAGTGGTTGGATATCAGGCCGCTTCGGCCTGGTTCCGGCGCTCGCTTTCCTCACGAGACAGAGCGACAGAGGTCCGCACCCCGTTGGCAACGAATGCCATCAGGCCATCGACCACACGTTCGTTCGGGTCGATACCAGCGCAAGACAGAACCTCGCGCCCATCACGGGACCGGGCCCACCGGGCGATTTGCTCGGGGCCATTACCATATTTCTTATCATCAGCGATGGCGTCATCCAAAGCGGCAAGGACCACGGCCGCAAACAGCTTGCGGGACCGCTGGCCCTGTTCGTGATTGAATGCCGTTCCATCAACGAAATCTCTCATTTCGTCGTCCTTTTTATTGCTCTTGCATTTCCGGCGTGGCGTCCCTTATGCCCATAGTATGGGCGATTCGGGTGTGTAATTTCTGCATACTAGGTATGCACGTATTGCATACATAGTCCACAATCCCCTCTATTTCAGGTGTATTGCCACCCCAGTCATGGGCAGATATAGGATTTGCCAAGATTTTCTCAACCTTTCGCCACGGAAAAGACTCATGCCCAAGATCAACGGCAACGAAATTCGCCCGGGAAATGTGCTGGAACACAATGGTGGCCTGTGGGCTGCCGTGAAAGTGGACCATGTGAAGCCCGGAAAGGGCGGCGCCTTCGCCCAGGTCGAAATGCGCAACCTGCGCAATGGATCGAAACTGAACGAACGCTTCCGCAGCGCCGACAAGGTGGAACGGGTGCGGCTGGAACAGAAAGACCAGCAGTTTCTGTATGAAACCGACGGGATGCTGGTGTTCATGGATACCGAAACCTACGAACAGATCGAGCTGCCGGCCGATTTGCTTGGAGATCGCCGTCCGTTCCTGCAAGACGGCATGACCATCGTCGTGGAGTTCCACGAGGCCGAGGCGCTAAACGCCACCGTGCCGCAGAAAGTGACCTGCAAGATTGTCGAGACTGAGCCGGTTGTGAAAGGCCAGACGGCGGCCAACAGCTTCAAACCCGCGATCCTCGATAACGGCGTCAAGGTCATGGTTCCGCCCTTCGTCGGTCAGGACGAGATGATCGTCGTGAATACCGAAACCATGGAATATTCCGAACGCGCTTGACGAGGCGCGACGAAGATCCTTGAAGGATCTTCCAAGAATTTTGCAAAATTCTTGCCGCCCGGTTCCTGTCGAGGGATCGGGCGGTATACGTTTAGCGAGAGCCGCCCCAGGGGGATTGGCGATCGACCCGGCGCTGCCCTGCCCGTGGAACCTTTGTGCTGGCCGGTGCGTCATCGTAGCGGGCAGGTTGGGCCCCTGCCGCGGGCGGCTCGCTGAAGCGTTCTGCATGAGGTGGCAGGCCGTGATTGTGCCGCCAGAAGCCCGGTCCGCCCCTGCGAAGCCACACGGGCAGCACAAGCACAACCCCGGCGACAAAGCCGCCGGCATGAGCCCAATAGGCCACACCGCCGCCAGCTGCCTCTGACGCGGCGCCATTGACCAGTTGCAGGCCGAACCATAGGCCCAACATCAACCAGGCGGGCACGGTGATGACTTTGATGATCACGAAGATGATCAGAGCCACATCCACCCGCGCCCTGGGAAACAGCAGCAGGTACCCGCCCATCACCCCGGCAATCGCACCCGACGCACCGACCATGGGCACCGTCGAAGACGGGTCCGCCGCCATCTGTGCAAAGGCCGCTGCGACGCCACTGGCGAGATAGAACAGTAGATAGCCCAGATGCCCCAGCTGATCCTCCAGATTGTCACCGAAGATGTAGAGGAACAGCATATTGCCGATGATATGCATCCAGCCCCCATGCAAGAACATCGAGGTGATGATCGTGTGCAGTTCCAGCCCTTGCGAAGCTTCGGCCGGGACCAATGCCCAATCCATGTAGAAGGCCATCAATAGCCGTTCCTGACCACCGATGCCTGGAAAGTAGCTCAGAAACACCACGACGTTGATCGCGATCAGGGCCCAGGTAATGAATGGGGTGCGATCGGACGGGTTGTGGTCACGTATTGGAAACATGAGATCCAGATTCTCCCGTCACGCCACAAGGTCAAGAGGCTGCGGTGCTATTCGACATCCCGCGCGGCCAGAGCCAAACGAATTTCACGTCTCACAAGCTTGCGCACATTGCGGGTGATGCGAACACCCATGTCGCCCTGAAGCTCCTCCCGGACGACCTCTGCAATAATCTCTCGCAGCGCTTCTTCATCCACGAACCCTTCGCTGTCATCGGGGAAGGTGAACGGGCTTTCTCCCAAATCCTCGACATCCTGTGACCCATCGGGGGAAAGCTCTGGCTCTTCCGGGTCAGAGGCAAGGAAATCGGTTACGACCGTTTCGGCTTCGGCTTCGGCTTCGGCTTCGGCTTCGGCTTCGGCTTCGGAATGCAAGACGCTGCTTAGGTCTGATGCAAGCTGCTGCGCGATGTCTGCGGAAATGTCGTCGTCCAGGCCCTGCACCGCATGGGTGTCTTCTGCCAGATCCGGTTGTTCCTTGCTGTCAGCATGCGCACGAACGATCTCCACCCTGACGCGTGGCGCGGCTTCAGTCGGCTCCGCATGGGCAGCGCGGGCTTCGGCCAGTTCCAGGGTCGGCATGGGCAGATCATCATTGCCCATTGCGACATTGTCTTCATCGGGCTCGTAGTCGCTGACACTAGAGGTGCTTCGAATGAACGAAAGCGGCACGTCCGCATAGTCTGCTTCAGAGTCAGCCGCTTCCTCAGCCTCGGCAGATGCCGCTTCCGAAACCTCCTGCAACAGCGCTTCGGTTACGTCCATCGGATCGGTCAACGCATCCACCGACGGGGATGCCTGTGGATCCGGTGATGTTGGATCACTCGCTTCCCACTGGTCGGCCTGCAATTGGGGATCGGGAGAATGATTTTCAGCCGCGCCAGGTGCCGGTTGATCGTCTGTGCTCTCTTCTGCCCAAAGCTCTTTCGCCCAATCAGCCCCCTCATCCCGATCGATTTCCGCCAGATCTGCCGCCTCGTCGACGGACACCTCTGGCGTCTCATCCTCTTCGGCGCGGGGTATGATCGGCACCCAAGGGTCTTCAGGATCGGTGACACGCAATGCAGGGGTCAGTAGCAATCGGTTGCTGGCGCTTTCAGCGGTTTCTGGAGCTGGCTCCTGCAAAGACGCGGGCTGTTCCGCATCGCGCGCACGAACGGGTTCGGATCGTGCAGGCGGTTGATGTTCGGATACAAGTCTCCGGATAGAGGACAGAACATCCTCGATCTCATCGGATTTAGCCGCATCTGCCATAAGCACCACTCCGCTTTTGCCGCACCTGCCCCGGGGCACAAGAGTTTGTTTTCCCGGCAGGATAGACTCAGCGGGCCGTTCGGGCAATGGATAGCTAAACTTGCGCGTAATGAAGGATCAGTCGCGCCCTAAGCGGTCCAGAACGGCGTCCAGCTGCTGACCCTGACGAGAGATCGGCCGCATCGGCGCCCCGCTGACCGCGTTGTAGTATTCGGTCGGGTCATATTCCGGCACGTCCAGCCCCAGATGTTCAACGGTCAAAAGGCCCATGGCGGCCAAAAGACCGTAACTTGCCGTGTAAAGCGAGGTTTGCGCCTCGATCAGGCCGATGCGAGCCTCCAATAGATCCTGTTCCGCATCGAGGACATCAAGTGTGGTACGGGCACCGAGAGATGCCTCTTCCTGAACGCCCCGGAAGGCCAGCTGGCTGGCGCGGATCTGCTGCTGCGAGGCTTGGATCGAAGCCGACGCAATGCGAATCTGCGCATAGGCATTGCCGATTCCCTGAAGAACGGTGCGCGTGGCATAGTTCAGCTCAGCTTGCGTCGCATGCAACGTGGCCAGTGCGATCCGTTCAGCCGACGCCAAACGGCCGCCTGCATAAAGCGGCTGAGTCAGTTCAATGGACAGACGCGTGGAGCCGGGGCCATTTGCAGATGGCGCGGGGTCGAACCCGGTCGAGGCGGTTACGCTAACCTCGGGGCCATAATCTGTGCGGGCAGCAGCAAGCGTCAGCTCATCCGCGCGCACTTCGTGCTGAAGCGCCAGGATAGACGGGTGCGATACGCGGGCGATGGAAGCAGCCTCGTCTTCGGAACTTGGCAACGACGGGAACCCGCCAGGTCCGGTCAGACCGTTCGGGCTGCGCCCTACTGCAATCTCAAAAAGCTCCCGGTCGATCATCAGCGCGCCCTGCGCGGCGACAAGCGCCCCGCGTGCTTGCGCCAGTTGCGCTTCGGCCTGAGCGACGTCGGTGCGGGTTGCTTCGCCAACCTCAAACCGATCCTCGGACGCGCGCAGCTGTTGGGTGATCACCCGCACATTGCTTTCGCGAACCTGCACCACCTGCATATCTCGCCACACCTGCATGTAGGCCGTGACCGCATCAAGCAGCACCCGCTGTTCGAGATTCACCAAGGCCTGACGCGTGGCCAGAACCGTTTCCTGCGCGGCATCGCGCGCCAGACGGCGCCCGCCACCATCATAGACCAGCATCGACGCCACAAGGCTTAGGCGGTCAGTCTGAATATCGGCCGGCACATCCCATTGCGACGACGCCACGAAGGACAGAACCGGCCGCAGTCCAGCAACCTGCTGTGCAACGCTCTCGTCCTGAAGGCGCAATAGATAACGGTTCTGTTCCAGCAGGTCGGAGTTTCGGTAGGCATCTGCCAAGGCGTCAGACAATCCGTCTGCATCAGCTGCATGGGGGAACAGCGCGGCACCAACCGCAATGGCCGTGGCCGCCAGATGTCTCAGGATCGTCACACGCATTTGTTCTATCCCCCAGTCACGCCCCGGTGGGAAAATCCGGGGATACCTTTTATAAAACGAAACCCGACTGCTTTGTGAAGCCGGGAAGAACGGGTGCCGTTGCGTTAAACGCCATGCGCCAGTTCATCTTCCCATCCAATTTGTGTCCGATCCGACATTCTCCAAGAGGGCCGTCCATAAAAATCGCCGCGATGCGGCCACCTTCCTTGAGCTGATCGGTCAGGGCGGCGGGAACTTCCTCAACCCCGCCTTCGATGCAAATCACGTCATAGGGGCCATGTTTGGCACTACCCTCGGCCAATGCGCCCTCGATCACGGCGACATTGTCGACGCCTTGTTCGCTAAGCGTGGACTGTGCGTCCTCGGCCATGCCCTCAATCTCTTCAACCGCAACGACAGCCTCGGCCAGATGCGCCAGAACCGCGGCGGAATAGCCAAGGGCACATCCGAGGTCGAGAACCAGTTCATGCTGTTCGACATTCAGCGCGTCCAGCATTTTGCCCTGAGTACGCGGCTCCAGGACGACACGACCGCCATCCAGCGTAACGTTCTCACCCATATAAGCCACGTGACGCAACGCTTCGGGCAAATACGCCTCGCGCGCGACGGTCAGCATGGCTTCGATAATATTGAACTTCGTCACGTCCTGCGGGCGGACCTGAGTGTCAACCATCACGGTGCGGAGGGTGGCAAAATCTTGCATGTTCGAACCCGGGAAGCTTGTTGTTTCGCCCCTCTTGCCACAGCAGGCCAGCAGGGGCAACGGACAAGCCGCCGCGCAACGTGCGGGACATGGGGGGCCGGTGCAGAATTACCGCAAAGAGCCGCTTGCACAAACCCCGCGAATGGGGCAAAACGCGCCCACACCATCGGCGGCGAGTTGGCGGAGTGGTGACGCAGCGGATTGCAAATCCGTGTACACCGGTTCGATTCCGGTACTCGCCTCCACTTTTTCCTCAGATCCCAATCAGAAAAAACTGACAGCCGGCTGGCAAGATCAGTCTCGTTTTGCCCTTTTCTTCGCGGGTGTTTGTTGGGGTCACGAGCAACGCTTTTATGGTGCGTTCTACCCCGGCCTCTGTTCGATAGGATCGACAGAGAAACCGTCTGCCCCCCCCCAAAAAAACCGCTACGTTTAACATGTTGTTCTGGAGTGCGAACCTGCTGCGCGACTTCTGGATTGTGGCACCTTTAGCTTATCTCGGTCTCTGCCCAAAGCGTCAAAGAACGGATGGCAACCACAACACCAAGGCCGGGAACATGATCAGAACCACAACCCGAATGATCTCGGCCCCGAAGAAGGGCATGACCCCCTTGAACGTGTCGATCATCGGCGTGTCTTTCGCCAATGCCGAGATGACGAACACGTTCATCCCCACGGGCGGCGTAATCAAACCCAACTCGACCACAATGAGTGCTAAGATCCCGAACCAGATCTTCAGGTCTTCGGTGCTCATCCCATAGCCCGTATTTTCACCAAAGGCATAAAGCCCCCCGTTGAGTTCCACTAGAACCGGCCAGAAAAACGGGATGACCAGCAGGATCATTGACAGAGAGTCCATCAGGCACCCTAGCAGCACCAGCGCGATCAGAAGCAGTACAAGCACGGTCATCGGTTCAAGGCCAGACGCGGAAATCCACTCTGCCGTGGCTTGCGGCATCCGGATGCGGGACATGAAGATCTTCATAAGTTCCGCGCCCAGAAGGATCAGGTAGATCATGCCGGTGGTCTGGGCGGTTTCCTTCAGGCTGACGATCATGTCGGCCCATGACAGGCTGCGCCTGGCAAGGCCATAGACCGCTACCAGAAACACGCCCATGGCCGCGCCGGGGGTGGGGTTGTAAAAGCCGCCATAGATCCCCCCCAGAACAAGGGCGAAGATCAGGACCACGGGCAGCACGCCCACGGTTGCTGCAATGAATTCTGCCCGGTCCGCCGCGCCCCCCTTTGGGCCTGCCTCGGGCCAGATCAGAACGTAGATCAGGATGGTGATCAGAAAGAAGAACACCGCCATGATGCCAGGGATCATCGCAGCCATGAACATGGTTACGATATTGGCCTCGACGATGATTGAATAGATGATCAGAACGACCGAGGGCGGAATGAGAATGCCAAGCACGCCACCTGCAGCAAGTGACCCGGTGGCCAGCGACCCGGAGTAGTTGAAGCGTTTGAGTTCCGGCAACGCGATGCGACCCATGGTCGAAGCCGTGGCCAGCGACGAGCCCGATACTGCCCCGAACCCCGCACAGCCTGCGATGGCAGCCATGGCAGTCCCGCCAGGGGCCCACCCCAGCCACGCATTCGCACCCCTGAACAAAGCCTTTGACAGGCCAACCCGACTGGCAATCGCCCCCATCAGCACGAACATAGGCACCACCGAAAGCCCGTAATTCGAGAACTGCCCATAAGCCAGCGTCTTGAGCTGATTGAGGACCGTGAACGGCCCGTTCATAATGACCGTTCCGACACCACCAACGAGGATCATGGCATAGGCAATCGGCATCCGAAGGGCGATCAGGACGATCAGCGCGACAAGGCTGATCAGCCCGAGAGTGATGGGATCAAGCATGTTGTATCAGGCCCCGCCCCGGGCGGTTTTGCCGAGGTATTCGATAAGTGTGATGACAGAGGCCACGGCCAGCAGGACCAGCGACAGAAGACAGGGCAGATAGGCCCACCAGATGGGCACCTGCAAGATGGCGGTTGTGTAGTTGTACTGGCGCTGGCTAAGCATCCCGCCATACATGGCGTAAAGCAGCAAGAGCCCGAAAATAAGCGCCACGACCGACGCGACAAGCGTGAAGATCGAGATCCACAAGGGCGAAGCGCGCGAGGTGAAGATATCGGCGGTCACGTTGGCGCCGGAAATCTGGCAGTAAGGCAAAAAGGCAAAGGCCGCGATCGCGATCCCCATCTGGGTCAGCTCGAAATCGCCCTGAAAGGTGATGTTCGTCTCGGGGAAAATGGCTGTCCAAACGTCAAGCGCGCTGACGACCGACCACACATTCATCAACACGACAGCCACCACCATGAACCCACCCAGGATGGCCCAGGTGGTGATCACGGTTTCCGCCGTACCGGTCCAGCCGGTACGACGGGTATGTTGGGCAACGGCCTCCATTACATATCGGATGCGTTGGCGGCGATGGCGGCGCGGGCCTGTTCCACCAGTGCGGCACCGTCGATGCCCATGCCGCCCACTTCCTCGATCCATCGATCGACAACCGGCTCAAGCGCCGCCTGGAAAGCGGCGGTTTCGTCTTCGGTAAGGGTGACATGGGTGTTGCCCGCATTCACGGCCATGTTGATGCCGAAGTCATCCGACGCGCGCCAGATCTCGCCCACTTGACCCCACCATTCGCGGTTGGATGCCTCGCGGAAGGCGGCCTGGATATCCTCGGGCAGGCTGTTCCAGCGGTCGGCATTCATCGACACCTGGAACGTCGTGGTGCCAAAGCGGGCCATGTCAGCGCCTTCGATCTGGTATTCGGTCTGTTCCTGAATGCGCAGCGGCGGGATGATCTCCCAGGGGATGAAGGCCCCATCCACGACACCGGTTTGCAGCGCCTGCGGCAGTTCTGGCACCGGCATGGCGACAGGCGTCGCGCCGAGCGCTTCGATGATCCACGCCCCGGTACGGGTCGGAATGCGCATCCGCAGACCTTCCATGTCGGCGGGGCTACGTACCTCGCGCTCGACCATGTGGATGCCCTGACCGGCATGGACGTGAAGGAACATCACCTCAACGCCCTGATACTCCTGACGCAGATCGCTCTCGAACATGTCGTACATGGCGAGGTTGGTGGCGACGGGATCGTTTACATAGACGAAAGGCAGTTCGAACACTTCGGTTCTCGGAAAGAGACCCGGCGTATAGCCGTTCACCGTCCAGACCAGATCCACCACGCCATCGCGGGCCTGGCTGATCAGTTCGGGCGGACGACCGCCGAGGGTCATGGCCGGGAAGATCTCGATATCGACCTGTCCGCCAGAAAGTTCCTCGACGCGGGCGGCCCAGGGTTCCAGCATCTGGGTGTGGGCCGGGGCCTGCGCGCTGAGAAGATGGTGTAGGCGGAACGTGTGTTCCTGGGCACTGGCTGCACTGGCCAAACCCATGGCAGCAGCAATGGCCCCTATGGCGATTGTAGTCTTCATGTCTTTCCTCCCTTTGGTGGCTGGCGGAGGCTTTCGCCCGGGCCAGCAAGTCCACGGCTCAGTCAACCGCGAATTCTTGACGTTGTCACCCATTTGGTGCCTTGTCGGCCCTAGATCTGCGTTTCTGGCAGGCGAAGCACCAGCCCGTCGAGCTCCTCCGATATCTGTATCTGACAAGACAAGCGGCTTGCCGGGGTGACCTCGCAGGCCGCGAATTCCAGCATGTCCGCTTCGATGCCGGTCGCAGGCCCTACCCTTTCCATCCAATCCTCCGCGACATAGGCGTGGCATGTGGCACAGGCCATCGCCCCTCCGCATTCAGCCGTAATTCCATCAACTCCATGGGCGAGCGCGGTCTGCATGGCACTGTCACCGACGCGCGCATCGACTGTTTGGGCTGTTCCATCCGGGGCCAGGAAAGTGATCTTGGGCATCTGACGGGGATCTCCGGGCTCAGTTCAGGCGAACGGGCAAGTTGAGCGGCCCGCGAAAGCCGAAGCCCTTCCAGACCACAGTTTCAGGCTGCACCAATTCCATATTTGGAAAGCGCTCGAAGATCATTGGAAGCATGATCTTTCCCAGCATCATCCGGGCCAGGTGAGTGCCCATGCAGTGATGCGGGCCCGAACCGAAGCTCTGATGTGGGTTTCGGCCGCGGAACGCATTGAACAGATGACCATCCTCGAACAGGTCTTCATCATGGTTCGATGATGCCTGACAGGTCATGACCACCGTATCCTTGGGTATGTCGATGCCCCTGATCTGGGTGTCACGGATTGCACGTCGCGAGCTGACCTGAATAGGCGCGACCCAACGGATCGCTTCCTCGAAGGCCGCACCCCACTGACCGGTTTTCTTGATCTCGTCCAACTGCTCGGGGTTGGTCAGCAGGCCGTAAAGAACCGTCAGCAGTGCGTCGCGCGGTTCATTGATACCGCCGCCTATAGCGATCTTGATATTGGCGACGATCTGGCTCCACTCGATGGGATCATCGGCATTGACCATCACGGACAGAGCGGTTTGATCCGGGTTGGCGCGGTAGTATTCCGCCTTCTGCTCCATCAAGGCATCCATCGCCACATGAGCGCGGTCCACCCGTTCGAAAGGTTCATCGAACCCGCCGAAATTTCCCGCCCCGTCAATCAGCGCCTGCGACCAGAACTGCATGTCGTCGTCGCTCGCCTCGGACAGGCCAAGGATATCCGCAAGGATGCGAGCGGCCAGGGGCCCTGCGAGCGTCGGGAAGAGATCGACCACCTCGTCCCTTGGCAGCCGGTCCAGGTATTCACCCGCCAGCTTTTCATAGGCTGGCCCCCACAACGTCTTGAGGTTGCGGGGCGAAAACGTTGGCATCATCGCGTTGCGTTCGCGCAGATGTTCCTCGCCATCTTTGCGCATCAGCGTATGGGCGTGAAAGGCGCGCTTCATCGGCGTGTTGGGATCGTCCGAAGACCATGTTTCGGGATCATCCTTCACGGCGCGAGTATCGGCCGCCTTGGTCAGCATCACCCTGTTCACGGCCTTGACCGCGACCACCGGGCTTTCAGCGCGCATCTGTCGGTAGAATGGATAGGGATTGTCAATCAGCTGCGTGATCGACACCGCGTCGTTGACGGGTGCCAGTGGCATGACGAGATCCTCCCTTCGCGTCCAGTGCGCCCTGACTTAACTTGCCTTCCGGGATCGAACAACTTAATGGAATTGATAGAACTGATCGGAAAATTTGATAGGCCAGAAAATGAAGGCACTAAACATAGATTTTGCCGATCTGCGCACTCTCAGGCTGGTGCATGAACACAGGTCGTTTTCAGTTGCGGCGCAGGTTCTTGGGGTGAATCAGTCAGCGGTCAGCTACACGATCGAGAAGTTGCGGCGGGCCTTTGACGATCAGCTATTCTTTCGTCAGGGCACACAGGTAGAGGCAACCGAACGCTGCACGGCCATCGCAGAGTCTGCAACCTCGCTTTTGGCGGAAATGGAACGGCTGGCCATGCCGGAGGCCTTCGACCCATCCGAAGCCGAGCACAGCTTCACAATCGCCTGCAATTTCTACGAACGACAGTTGATCCTTCCATTGGTCATGCGGCGGCTCAGGGCCGAGGCACCGAATATGCGCGTCAAAACGATCAACTCCATTTCGCAAGGTCATCTGCAACTCAAGCGCGGCGAGGCAGAGCTGTTGATCGGCCCCTTGATGACCGAACAGGCGGGTTTCTATTGCCGAAATCTGGTGTCAGAACGCTATGTCTGCATCATGGACCCGGACAACCCTTTGGCAGATACCCCCCTGACGCTTGATGCGTATCTTGCCGCGCGTCATGCGGTGGTTCTTTACGGGGGCGGATGGCGGTCGGGCTATCTGCGTTATCTGGATAGGATGGGCCACAGCCTCAATCAGGTGCTGACGGTGCCAAGCCCCGCCGGACTCAACCGGATTATCGCGGGAACCGACATGATCTCAACCGTGC
Source organism: Nioella aestuarii (assembly GCF_050896395.1). Classification (NCBI taxonomy): domain Bacteria; kingdom Pseudomonadati; phylum Pseudomonadota; class Alphaproteobacteria; order Rhodobacterales; family Paracoccaceae; genus Nioella; species Nioella aestuarii. Next base: position 23,183 of record NZ_JBPBBA010000038.1, read on the forward strand.
CTCGGCGCATCGGAGAAACCCTTGGCAGCGCGATCCACATGGTCGACTGCCCCTGCCCTGCCCCTTTCAGCATCTCTCTGGTCTGGACGGAACGCACGCATCGCTCTCCGATCCATTCCTGGTTGCGCGACCTGATCGCCCGAGAGGTCAAGCTGGCCTATGGCGACGCCCCATAAGACCAGTGCCCAAATAACCTTTTACCTGCGCGGCTGATCGCGACTGTAGTAGATGAAAACGTATCGCGCTTGCGTCCTCGCGCGCTCGGTCCATCCTTTCGACCTTGCCGTTGGTCCAAGCATGGCCGGGCTTGGATGGACAACACTCGGTGCAAGCGAGTGCGCCGCCTGCTGTCAGATCATGCCATTCGCCCGGCCAGATATACTTTGGCCAACCCGACCGTGGCAATCTGGGGATAGTCCGCTTCTGGAATGTCGACGCCAAGCCGCCCATGCAGAGCGGTCACAAGCGTCAGCACATCCATCGAGTCGAGGCCCAGATCGTCTTGAATGTGATCATCGGGGCCGACTGTTTCCGGGTCTATATCCGGTGCGACATTGGTCAGTTCCTGAAGGAAAGCGGTGCGGATCTCATCGGGTGTCATAGGGCCTCCGGCGTAGAAAGAAGTGAGTCGAAAACGGAAAGAAAACGAGAGGCCTGTCGCCCATCATTCGCGCGGTGATCGGCGGAAATTGTCAGAGTCACCAGCTGGCGTGGCTCGACGCTTCCATCAATCACCCAAGGCCGCAGCCCCGGTGCCCCGATGCCGACAAGCGCAACCTGAGGCGGGAAGATGACGCCCGCCATGCTTTCAGCGCCGCTGTCGCCAAGACTGGACAGGGTTATCGTGCCCTCAGTCATTTCTGAACTGCGCAATCGCCCCGCACGGGCCCGCGTGACCAGATCGCGCATCGCTGCCATCAGGTCGACAAGGCCCATCTGCTCGGCGTCCATAATCGCCGGGGCCACCAGCCCGCCGCTGCGCAGGGCCACCGCAAGGCCGGGATTGATCTTATCCGAAGGTCTAAACCCTTCATCCGTGAAATGGCCATTCACGGTCTTGACCTTGGCAGCCGCCAGAACGGTCGCACGTAAAAACAAAGCGCCCAAAAGCACCCGTTCGGATGGCGGCTTGCCCTCGTTGAAGGAGGTCAGCCAATCCATTGCCGGTGTCACGTCGATGGTCTGGGACAGGTAAAAATGCGGGATCGTCTGCTTGGATCGGGTCATAGCCGCTGCAATCGCCCGGCGCATTTCGTCCTGCGGAGATCGTCTTGGCGGTGGAGCCTTCTGCGTCTCGACATCCGCAAGAACAATCGCTCCACCCGGCCCGGAGCCCGACAGTCCGGCCAGGTCCAGCCCCAGCTCCCTCGCCTTTATGCGCGCTGCGGGCGAGCTTGGGACAACCCCGGGTGCAGCTGCGATATGGGGTGCCACTGGCGGGGCGGGCATCACGGGTTGCGGGGCAGGTTTGGCGTCAACTGGCGGCTCTTTAGCAACCGGGGATGGCTGGACCGGGACAGGTCTTTCGGGAATGGTCTCTCCCTTGGCTTGAATCACAGCAAGCGGCGCACCGACGGGCAGGTCGGCCCCGATTTCCGCAAGAAGATCTTTGACTGTGCCTTCCTCGAAGCACTCGATTTCAATGGCCCCTTTTTGGGTTTCCACCACCGCCACGATATCACCACGCGTGACAGTATCGCCGGGGGAGACCAGCCATTCGATCAATTGGCCCGCCTCCATGTCTGCGCCGAGCGAGGGCATCGTGAACACACCCATCAGCCCCTCCCCATCACGGATTTCGCCATCGCCACGATCCCTGCGACCTGCGGAATGGCCGCGTCTTCCAGATGCTTGGGATAGGGGATTGGCACCTCTGCGGAACAGACCCGCCCCACAGGTGCATCCAGTGTCCAGAAGGTCTGCTCCATGATCCGGGCGGATATCTCCGCCGCGAGCGACCCGGTCCGCCATCCTTCGTCGACGACAACCGCACGTCGGGTACGGGCCACAGAGGCTATGATTGTCTGGTCATCCAGCGGACGCAGGCTGCGCAAATCAATGACTTCGGCACTGATCCCGTCCGTGGCTAGGGCCTCAGCCGCCTCCAGCGTTTTGAAAAGCGAACCCCCATAGGTGATCAGCGTCAGGTCATCGCCTTCGCGCCGAATGGCTGCGCGGGTGATGTCGACCGGCCCGGCATTGGTGTCGATCGCCTCTTCCCGGTTATAGAGCATCACGTTTTCAAAGATCAGCACCGGGTCGGGATCCTGCAAGGCCGTCCAGAGCATCCCGCGTGCGTCCTCAACCGTGGCGGGGGCCAGAACCTTGAGGCCGGGGATATGCGCATACCAGCCCTCCAGACTGTGGGAATGCTGCGCGGCCAGCTGCTTGCCGGCACCGGTCGCCATGCGGATCACAAGCGGCACGCCGAACTGTCCGCCCGACATGTGCCGGATGGTGGCTGCGGTGTTCATGATCTGATCAAGCGCCAGCAAAGAGAAGTTGACCGTCATCAATTCGACGATCGGGCGCATCCCGGCTGCGGCAGCGCCGATACCGGCACCGGTGAACCCGGATTCTGACAGAGGAGTGTCGCGGATCCGGTCTTCACCGAATTCATCCATAAGCCCCTTGGACACCGCATAGCAGCCGCCATAGGCCCCCACGTCCTCGCCCATCAGAAAGACGCGATCATCGCGGATCATCGCGTCGCGGATCGCCTGTTTGACCGCCTCGCGATAGGTCATTTGAATGGTTTTGCCAGAGGGCGCGGATGGCTCTAGCATCTCGGGCTGCGGTCCCAGAACGTGATGATCGAGGGTGTCCAGCGGCTCCAGACTGCCCGCCTCGGCGAAGGCCACGGATTGCGCGATCTCGGCGTCGGCTTCTTCTTCGATCCGAGTCACATCCTCGGGGTGGATCAGCTTGTTGTCCAGCAACCAGGTCTGGAACTGCACAATTGGCCCACGCTTGCGCCAGTCGGCGATTTCGTCCTTGGGGCGGTATAGCTGCGCATCGAACATGGAATGCGCCCGGAAGCGGTAGGTCCGGCATTCCAGAAAGACCGGCTTGCCGGTGTCCCGGATCGCCGCAATGGCCTTACGCGCTGCGGCCTCGACGGCGACGACATCCATCCCGTCGACAACCACGGACGTGACACCATAAGACGCGGCCTTCTTACTGATATCGGTTTCCGCTTCGGTGCGCGCCAGGGCGGAACCCATGGCATAACCGTTGTTTTCGCACACAAAAAGAACGGGAAGATCCCACAGGGCTGCAAGGTTCATGGTTTCGTGAAACTCGCCCTCGGCAACGGCGCCTTCACCAAAGAAGCAGGCCGTGACATTGGCCTCGCCCATCATCCTGTCGCGCAGCGCCAGCCCGCCCGCCAGGGGAAGGCCGCCGCCGACAATGGCGTTGCCGCCGTAGAAATTGCGTCGTGCGTTGAACAGATGCATGGACCCGCCGCGCCCGCGGGAACAGCCTTCGACCTTGCCATACATCTCGGCCATGATTTCCGACATCGGCATCCCCCGCAGCAGGGCGTGACCATGTTCGCGGTAGGTCGCGACCACCCGGTCCTCATCTTCCAGCAATGGAATGATCCCCGCTGCGATGGCCTCTTCCCCATCGTAGAGATGCAGGAAGCCGCGGATCTTTTGCTGCGTGTACATTTCGGCGCATTTATCTTCGAACTTGCGCACACGGATCATGTCAGACAGCAGTGACAGCACATGCTCGCGGTTCAGGCGGGGTTTGTCTGGGCTGGTCATGATTCATCTGACTCCAATGTGGAAATATCGCCTTCGGGCAGGCCAAGTTCGCGGGCCTTGAGCAGCCGTCTCATGATCTTGCCGGATCGCGTTTTGGGCAGCGTCTTGCGGAAGATCACCTCGCGCGGGGCGACGGCAGGCCCCAGCTTTTTGCGGGCATGGCCGCGCAATTCCCGTTCCAATTGCGCATCGGGGTCATAGCCGGGGTTGAGCGTGACATAGGCTTTCACGATTTCACCCGCCGTTTCATCGGGAATGCCGATCACGCCCGCTTCGGCAACAGCCGGATGTTCAATAAGGGCGCTTTCCACCTCAAAAGGTCCGATCAGGTGGCCCGAGGTTTTGATCAGGTCATCGGCCCGCCCCACAAACCAGAAATATCCGTCCGCATCACGCAGGGCGAGGTCACCCGACAGATACCATCCATCGACAAAGCATTTGTCGTAGCGGGCCTGCTCATGCAGATACGCCCGCATCATGGACGGCCAGCCGGGTCGCAAGGCCAGTTCCCCAACCTGCCCGCTGCCGAGTTCCGCCAGCCCCTGCTCTCCGCGTTCGACAATGCCCGCTTCAATCCCCGGCATCGGTTGCCCCATGGACCCCGGTCGTACTGTCATGCCGGGTCTGTTCGCGATCATGATGCCGCCGGTTTCGGTCTGCCACCAATTGTCATGGAACGGCTGACCGAAGACTTTCTCGCTCCAGATCACGGCCTCGGGGTTCAGGGGTTCGCCGACGCTTGCCAGAAACCTGATGGACGAAAAATCATAAGGTGCCGCGGCGTCTGCGCCGGACCGCATCATCATGCGGATGGCCGTGGGCGCAGAGTACCACACCTCAACCTTTTCGTTCTGAACCGTGGAATACCAGCGGTCGAGGTCGAATTCTGCCTCGTCCACGATCATCGTGACCCGGTTCACCAAAGGCGCGATTATGCCGTAGGACGTTCCCGTCACCCAACCGGGATCAGCCGTGCACCAATAGATCGTGCCAGGTGTCAGATCGAGCGCGTAGCGCCCCGAAAACGCGTGATAGACCACCGCGTTGTGGACATGAACCGCGCCCTTGGGTTTCCCGGTTGTCCCCGAGGTGAAATGGATCAGCGCAGGGTCTTCCGGACCGGTGCGCACGGTCTGGAATGACGGGCTGGCCGCAGCCATTGCCGGGCCAAGGGCAACGCAGCCCTCGGGCGCATCGTCGCCCAGGATCAGCACCAGTCTCAACGATGGGATCTGGTCTCGCCACCCGGCGATTTTGCGCTTGTAGAGCTCTGCAGTGGTGACAAGCACATTGGCGCTGCCGATCTCCATTCTGGTCTGGATGGGCTCGGGCCCGAATGCCGAGAATAGCGGAGTGAAGATCATCCCCGCCTTCAGCGTGCCAAGCGCCGTGACATAAAGCTCTGGCACGCGCCCCATCAGAGCAAAGACGCTGTCGCCCTTGGTCAGACCGTGCGCGGCAAGCACATTGGCCAATCGGCCAGAGGCATCTGCAAGGTCTGCATAGGTGAATGGCAGACGGGATCCGGTTTTGCCTAACCAGAGCATCGCGATATCTTCGCCATGCCCTTGCTCGACATGCCGGTCAATCGCCTCGTAGGCAATGTTGATCGACCCATCTGGCGCATCGATCATTGCACGTGCATCGGCCCATGCATCCGCTGGTGAAGTGCGGTCTTCAGAGTGGTGGTGTTCCTTGTCCATGGTCATCCTCCCGACTCCCAGCTTGGTACGATGTGCTGCCAGGGGGAAATGACATGGGTCAATTGTTGCAAACCGCGACAACTGGACCCAATCTTTCTTATTCATGAAATTTCGTTCAGGGGCAGGCGCGCAACCACAGAACCATGTCGGGCGGGTCCGTCATCGGCGATTACATGGTGCCCTTTGCATGATGCTGAGACCCGATCAGCGGCAGGACCGCTTTGCCATTGCCGATGAAATGCACCATATTGCGCGGGTTGCGAATGGAGCAGGAAGAGCGGCCACTTCATTGACGGGGCACGCTCTGGCCGATCACTTTGACAAAGCCTGCAACTCGCCATGCCGGACCTTAAGGACATCCGTTCAAAGACACCCAGATCACCTATGCACACCATCCCAGAAGAGAACGACCATATGCGAGCGGTCATCGGACAACTGAACCTTGCCACATCTTAGCACCGGAGGAGCATAAAGTGGCCTTTGTCGGAATGGGTCGTCTGATCGAAGGCGCTTTGGTCTTGGTGCTGCTGTTCCTGATGACCAGCTGCGCACCGCGAGAGGGTTTGGGTGTGCTTGATGGCGACGCTCCCTCGACGCAGGGCGATTTGTGGCGTGTGGGCGAAGCAACACTCTACCTTGCTGCCGAAGGCCCCGACCAAGATAACGCACAGTTCGTCATACCCGATCTTGGGGCACATCGTGTCGAGATCCATCTCGAAGCAGTCTCGCGTCGGTCGATACCCTTTTCCATTCGTTGCGAAGGTCGTGCCGGAGTCCGCCACATTGAGACGCCAAATCGGCGCCTGGAGCCAGGAACGGAACGGGACTTCACCCTACCCCCGCGTGGGCAAGGGTCTGCACTATTAGACTGGCGTCCCGAAAGCGGTGCGTGCCGCATTGCTTGGGGCGATGACCATAGCATTGTCATGCGTCCAGAGAGCGTGGCCCTGCCGCATTTATCTGACCTTTCGCAAGCAGCGCTGAATTGCAGGGTCGATCCGGCGTTGCAGCTTGACCCGCTTCAACAGGTGTTCCTTGACCAGGGCGCGTTGCTGCAAACCTGCCCGGTCGATCCCGGTCGTGTCCGGTTGCTTGGTGATGCAACTGATGGGCTGGCCGCGCGGGTCGAGGCCTTGACCGGCAGCACAGTGTCCCGGCAGGCCCTGAACGCTGGCAATCCCGATCTTCCCCTCGATTTCTCTAATGCCCCGCAGCTTGATCTGATCCAGATTTCATATCTGCATATTCGCGCCGACTTCGTTGGCTACCTGACGGCGCGCATGTTGGCGCATCACGCTCAGCGAGGCACGCAGGTGCGTATCCTTGTCACCAGCTTGCTGATGTTGGAGGAAGACCGCGTTTTCTACGATTCACTCGCAGCGCGTTATCCCAACATCCAGATCCAGTACTATCAGTGGCGCAACAGGGGCATCGACCGACCCGTCGATATAATCAATCAACTGCACCGGGTTCAGCACACGCGTGCGTTTCTTGCATTATCGAGACAACCGGGACGGTCACGCTACATCTTTGGCGGGCGCAACCTTCATGACGGATTCTTCTTTTCGGACCCATTCGATCTGGAGGATTGGCCATATCTTCACACCTATGACGAAGGCGGCTTTCAGGATCTGGGCTTCTTTTCCGTCTACGAAGATGTCGAAGTAGAACTGCGCGATGATCAGGCCGTGCGTAACATTGCGGCACATCATCTGGCGCTGTGGAACCGGGACATCGAAACCCAACAAGTCGGCCCATATAACACCGGATACACTGACCAACGTCGCGGGATGCGGCACTATCTTTCGCTGCCATGGGCAGATGGGCGCGATCAGGTCCGGTGGTTTGTGGATGCTATTGATGCAGCGGCAGACGAGGTGTTGATCGTCACCCCGTATCTCAACCCGCCACCGCAGATCCAAGAGGCTTTGATGCGCGCACAGGCGCGCGGCGTCAGGGTTCGTATGGTGGCTCGGCTTGAATCGACGGATCCCGCAGGATTCATCATCACCGCCCTGAACCGCAGGTATGCCGCGCTATATTCCGACCTCTTCGAGATCGAGGAATATTTCCCTCGTCCCCGAATGATGCATACCAAAATGATGGTTATCGACGGGCGGCTTGCTGTCACGACCAGCACCAATCTCGACCACCGTGCGTTCTGGCACGATACAGAGAACGGGCTTGTTTTCCTGGACACACCACAGGTCGATGCGCTGTTGGAGATCGTTGAACAGTACCGTCAAACGGCCCGCCGGTTGACGCCGGATGAACCGGAACATCCGCTTGGCAACATTCTCTACAACTGGGCCTGGTTGCGGTCTGTGTTCTGATCGGATGTGCCAAGGACGGTTTTGTTCAGCAAAGCCTTACGCCTTGGCGGGATCTTTGGCGCTTTCCTTTGGGTGCAAGATTTATTGATTTCAGAGCGGTGGACCACTTCAACGGGACAGGCTTACTAGCCCACTCCGCAGCAGTGTGGCACTGACGTCCCCCTCCCGGTGAAATTAGGTGTCTGATCCTTCAGGTTGATGGTCTGCCCCCCCGCACGAGAACGCCGGAGATTTCAATGGAACTCCTCGCCATCTCTGTCTCGGGCGCGAATCTAAGACAGGAGGGAATAATCCGGACGCCTGGTGCGTTATTCCGTCACAGACCATTTGTAGCAGCCAAGGGAGGGTAGGCTATGTCACCAAAAGACCACGACGGGAATGAGTTCAACCAGGACACGGACTGGCACTCTGAAGATCAGCTGGACGCAACGCCAGAGGAAGAACCCTCGAAGACGCGGCGGCGTTTTCTTCAGGGTGCTGGCCTGACGGTCTTCGGGCTGGCGGTGCCATTTCACAATAACTTGCCTGCGGGTTTCATTCCCGCTGCCTACGCGCAGGGTATGGAACTGGACGGTAAGGACGGGCTGACCCTGCTCAATGACCGTCCGGTCAATGCCGAGACACCGCCAGAACTTCTTGATGACGCGATCACGCCGACGGCGCGGCACTTCATCCGCAACAACGGACTACTGCCCGAAGATACCAGCGCAGAAGGCTGGACGCTGACAGTTGACGGGTTCGTCGACAATCCGCTCGAACTCACCATTGCCGATCTTCAGAACGATTTCGAAGTCGTCACGATGGCGCTGGCCATCGAATGTGGCGGGAACGGCAGGGCGTTCTTCGATCCGCCGGCCAGTGGCAACCAATGGACCTATGGCGCGGTCGCCTGTTCGGAGTGGACCGGGGTGCGCCTGCGCGATGTGCTGGACAGGGCTGGCGTACAGTCAAACGTGGTCTACACAGCCCATTACGGCGCTGACCCGCACCTTTCCGGCAACCCCGACCTGACCCCGATCTCTCGTGGGGTGCCAATCGAGAAAGCGATGACGGACAACGTGCTGATCGCCTTTGGCATGAACGGCGCGGACCTGCACCCGATGAACGGGGCGCCGCTGCGGCTTGTGGTGCCGGGCTGGCCCGGATCGTGCTCTCACAAGTGGCTGACGCGGATCCAGCTGCGTGATCAGGTCCATGACGGCCCCAAGATGACCGGCAGTTCCTATCGTGTTCCGGCCTACCCGGTTGCACCGGGCACAGAGGTCCCGGACGAGGACTACGTGATCATCGAACGCATGCCAGTGAAGTCGCTGGTGACCCACCCCGCCAACGGCGCGCAATCGGGAATGGAAACCGAAGTGCGTGGCCATGCATGGTCGGGTGATCGCGTGATAGATCGGGTCGATATCTCGATCGACTTCGGCGCCACCTGGCAGCAGGCCGAGCTTGATGCCCCGGTCAACGACGGTGCCTGGCAGAATTGGCGTACCAATGTCAGCTTCCCGGTCGGCGGCTACTATGAGGTATGGGCACGGGCCACAGACAGCGCGGGCGAAATGCAGCCCTTCGCGATCAACTGGAACCCGAAGGGCTATCTGAACAACACGATGCACCGCGTCGGATTGATGGTCAGCTAACCCAGCCCGATTGAGCAGAGGCGGCCCCGAACCTCCCCGGGGCCGCCATACTTGTAAGAAGACCCTCTACAGGAGACATGAATGCGCAATCTCGTGTGCCACGGCGTGGCGCTTGCACTTGGCATGACGCTTGCCGGACCCGGACTGGCCCAATCCATCACCGACCGGCTTGCTGAAGCCAGCCCCGACGCAGGGGAACGCCTGTATCGGCAATGCCAATCCTGCCACACCATTGATAGCGGAGGGCCAAACCGCGCAGGGCCAAATCTGTTTGGAATCGTAGGGCATGCCGTGGCGACATGGGACGGCTTCCGGTATTCCTCTGTCCTGACAGAGCTTGGCGGGGACTGGACGGTTGAGCGGCTCGACGCCTTCCTTGAGAACCCGCGCGAATTTGCGCCCGGCACGCGGATGTCATTCCGTGGCCTTTCCGACCCCGAAGACAGGGCCGCCGTGATCGCCTATCTCAACAGCCAAAGCGATGCCCCTCTCGATTTCGGGGGCAGCGAGGCGAGCGAGGACAGCGAAGCCGGAGACGACAGCGCCCTTGACGGAGACTTTGGGCTTATGTTCGTGGCCGAAGGTGTCGACGTGACGTACTACGCCTGCACGTCCTGCCACTCCGAAATGATCGTCGTGCAGCAAGGCAAGACCCGCGACGGTTGGGATCATCTATTGGACTGGATGGTCGCAGAGCAGGGCATGATGGAACTCGAAACAGCTGATCGGGAGATCATCCTCGACTATCTGGCCGAGCACTACAACACGGACCGCCCGAACTTCCCGCAGCGCTAAGCCGTCTGACAGGGAACGGCCGAGGTCGTGGCATCCTGCAGGGCAAGGACGGTCGTGTCGTCCGGCCCTGCGGGTGTCGACCAGCTTTCCAAGAGCACCCGGATCGCCTCGAACTTGTTCAGGTCCATCCCCTCGGCCACCATGGAGAAGTGCTCTCCGAGTGCTGACCAGCTATGGACCATCAGGCTCAGCGTCTCGTGCGGAAGCACCGGAGCCTCCGCGTGGATGCCAACAGTCAACCGACACCCATTGCGACCCGCATAGTGAACATAGATGTCCCGTCCCCCTGGCGAGGCGATGTCAACGAGGCGCAGATTGGCCGCGGTCAAATCTGGTGCTCCGGTCGTCACCATCGAAACCGGCAGCGGTACTGTGCCAAGCTCGGCGGGATAATCCCGGAGCAAGAAGGCCTGATGCTGTGACAATGGGGTTTGAACTGGGTCTGCGGAGAACCAAATCGCAGAGGAACCAATCAGGACCGCGCACGCGATACATGCCGCCAGTAAAGCCGCTTTGACGCCGGCCCGCCGCCCTTGGGGGGAATCCGGTTTCAGCTCTGGCCGCATGGCACCGAGACGGTCCGAGACATAGGATATCTCATCCAAAGCCTTTGCCAACTCTGGCTCAGTCTTCAGTCGCGCGCGCAATGCGCGCTGTTGCCCCTGGCCAAGCTCCCCATCGTGAAGCGCGCTGAGCAATTCATAATCCTGATCTGAAACACTCACTTTGTTTTACCACCACGCAAAGGTCCCTTGTCTCGGAACTCGCCTACTTCTTCTGCCAATGCGCGACGCGCCCGGCTCAACCTGCTCATGACGGTTCCAACCGCCACATCCATCACTTCGGCAGCTTCCGCGTATTTCAGACCGATCACATCCACAAGAAGAAGAACCTCTTTTTTGTCACTGGGCAGACGCTCGAACGCAAGACGAACCAAGACGTCCCGATCTTGGTTCTGTCCGCTTCCTTCAGTTAAAGAACGTGCTTCCCGCGCCGCATATTCCCTGCGAACCCGATATTTTCTCAGCTCATCGAGGTGGAGATTGCGAATGATCTTGAACATCCAGGGCCTAAGATCCCTGGAACGCTTCGGCCTGTTGGGTGCCCTGAGTGCACGTTCCAACGCATCCTGAACCAAGTCCTCTGCGAACTGCTTCTCAGCAACGAGAGACATGGCGTAAGCCCTGTACTCAGGGATCAGGCGTGTCAGCTTGGCTTCCTCGGTCATGAAGCCATTGTCCGAAGAATTTCCGACACGTCAAAAGAAATCCTCGATTGGGGATCCAAGTCCAGGGAGCAATCTGGATTTCGAGAGTATCCTATCGGGAACCTAGTTCTGGTTCGTGGGAGTGCGTCCGTTCGGGGCACAGAATGTCAGGAGGAACCTGACATAGACCGCCCATTCCCCCTCTGACCGCAGATGTCTTGCTACGGGGTCTCAATCAAAGAAAGCGGCGTGCCCTCATGCGTGGCCGGCTGCAAGATATGCACATTGGCGACGTTCAGTCCCGGTTTGGCGCTGTGATCTTTTACGGCGCTTCTCAGCAGCGTCTCAGCCCTCTTGCTACCCCCTCGCGCTGAAACTGACGACGGGGCCGCGTTGATGTTGTGGTGTGTTGCGATACCAAGAAAATGCACGACGAGTTCTAGAACAATCTCATCACGGTCTAATGCCAATACTTCCATTCTGCCTCCGGGGTTAAAACGTCCCTCCGATTCGTTCTTGTATCGTCCAGAAATGGGGCTGCATTTTGTCGGATTGGCGAACTTCGTCAGTCGATGATGCCGTTACAGGGTCATTTTTTCTGTGGCCCTCGGGACACTTAAGTTCTGATGACCGGCGATGTTTGCCAACCGTTCCCGGCCGGCGAGCTAACCCCCCGCAATGCAACGAAAAACGCGCCCACGTACTATACTTGGGCGCATATCTGTTAAAATGTCATATATATCGTGGCGCCCACTAGGCCGCTTGCTAAGGGTATCTTTGATCCGCGTCACTTATTTTAGCGCTTTGATAGGTTATTCCCAAGGTTGCCATTTCGGAAACATTGGAGGCCATTCGATCTCACTGTAGAAAAAATTTATTGCGATAAAATCAACTCGGGTTAACATGATTAAAAAAAAGAGGTCGAGCAGTCAGTCACTCTTAGCTGCAATACGGGGTCCATCTCCCATGCCGTCACTCGGTCACCTAGAGGCGTCCGCGCCATTGAGTCTTGCTTTGTCCAAATCGGCGGATACGCCGGCTCGGACCAATTGGAGTGCCTATGCGACAGCTTATGATTTGCTGTCCGAGCACAATCCCGCTTACCAAGCGCTACTAAGCGAATTCGAAGGCTTTCTGAAGACTATCGAAGCTCCGGCCCTGATCTACGACATCGGTGGCGGCACCGGGAACTATACAGAGATCGCGGCCCGCATCTGCCCCGAGAGCGAAATCAAGCTGGTCGAACCTGATGTCGGTATGCTTGGCGTTGCAAAGGCTAAGCTGTCAGCCCGGGACAATGTAGAATACGATTCAAGCACGCTTGAAGATTTTGACGCGCCGGGCACTGCGGATCTCATTGTGTGTGTCCACGCGCTTTACGCAATGCCTTCGCAAGGGAAGCGGCTGAAGGATCTGCGCCGCTTGCTTCGCCCTGGCGGCTTGCTCTACCTCGTCGATCTCGGCCGCTACATGAACGTAGCGGACTGGCGTAGCTACCTGTTCGCGCACTTGAAAAAAGAACATGGGCTACTCGGTGCATTGCGCATCTTCTGGCAGGGCCGGGAAATCGCGAAACAGAACAAAAGCATTCTCGAGGCGCAGAAGAAGGGCGTCTACTGGACGCATACCGAAGCAGAAATCGCATCGGCCGTGACCGAAGCTGGCTTCGACATCATCAAGCAAGACTCCGTTTACCGTGACTACAGCGATTTGCTCGTATGTCGCGCGGTGCCCTAGCCAGGTATTGGCGGAAGGAACGAAAATGAACGAGCAGGTTATCGAGGCACTCAAGCTCTATCGCTACAAGGTCCTGACAGACAGCCGGGACCTGGAAGAGCTCTATCGTCTCCGCTATAAATGCTATCGCGCCGAGCGGTCGATTGCGTCCAACGAGCGCAAGATCATGACCGATGCGTTCGATGAGAGCCCGAACTGTGTCCATGTCGCAGTGACATTGGACGAGCAGATCCAAGCCGCGGTGCGCCTGCATTTGGTGTCCAGGCTCTGCCTGATATCACCAACCGTGGAGGTATTTCCCGAGATCCTGGAACAGACCGCGCTCACACAGACGATCCTCGATCCAACCCGCTTTGTTATTGATCCTTCAGCTCGCGCGCAGCGTGTCCCGCTGCATTTTCTTGCCCTGCGCATCCCGTTTCTCGCGACGATGTTTTATGACATCGACCTCGCTCTTGCCCCGGTACGCGCGGAACATAGTGCGTTTTATCGGCGCTATCTTGGCTATGAATCCACGATGGAGCCACGGCAATATCCGGGGCTGAAGAAGCCGATCCACCTTTTGACGGCCAAGGTGAAGGAACAGCGGCAGGCGGTTCTCGCCCGGACACCGGTTTTCGGTCCGGTCGAAGGCATACCGCATTCCAACATTCTCTTCCCGTCCCTATCCGATGTCTATGTCGCATCGAAGGGAAGCCAATCCGAAGCCGCTTAACGGGCGCAAGCCCCCCCGGCCACGAAAAGCCCCTTTGGGCGGTCTCTGGAGCGATTCAACGCCTCTGCGGGGGCAGCTAATCCCGTGCCCCGTAAAACTTGCCTCAAATTTACCCATAATCAGCCGCGTCTTGCCTGAGGAATGTCTGAATTCCCGTGTACGCCCGTGTGGAGAAAGACCGAAAAACAGCGGCAGAGGCAATCATGAGAGTCCAAGGTGCGATATGGGAGACCCGGAGCGACTGGTTCAACTCTGTCGGTCGTGAGCAGCGCATCAAGGAATACATAACTCTGGCCAACCAGTTGATTTGGCAGCGGCAAGCGAGTTTTTTCGCCGCGGCCATTCTCGCGGCCGTCTATTTCAACCCGATCTCGACCTTCGCATTTTACATAGTCGTCGCTCTGACGGAGTTGCTGGATCAAAGCCTTGGGCGACATTCGAAGGCTTGGGATGGCAAAGACCCAGTGGTCGGTCGGCATATCCTCAAGCGCATCGCACTGAACACGACCGTCAGCGCACTGGCGATCAGCGTCTTCATCGTCAACATCGCGGTTCAGCAGGAATCAGGCGGCCACTTCACGCCACTGTTCTTCCTGTTCTCGGCTTCACTTTTCGCGGTGATGTACAACAGCCAGATGGTCGGCATCCTTATGTTGCGCCTGTCGATCTATTCTGTTGCGTTTCTAAGCATCGCGTTTCTGGACGTCCTCAGGTTTTCACCGCCGCTCAACTCCGACATTTGGCTGGAGTTCTTCACAATCATTTTTGTGCTTTACTTCATCATCGATATCTCGGCGAAATTTTATGTCCGCTACCAGGAGCGGCTCGATCAGATGAAACTGATCAAAGAAGAGAACAAACGCACCAAGGCCGCCCTCGAGGTCAAAAGGCAATTCCTGGCCACGGTGAGCCACGAGCTGCGCACGCCGCTGACGTCGATCATGGGATCGCTCGATCTTGTTAACCACGGTGCGCTCGGCGAAGTGCCGGAAAAGCTGAAGCCGGTCATTGGCATCGCAGCCAAGAACGGAAGAAGGCTCGCCGATCTGATCGACGATCTGCTTGATCTGCAAAAGATCGAAGCCGGCGAGATGGAGTTCCACTTCGAGCCGATCAACGTGAACGACCTGATAAACGAGGCAGTGGAGTCGATCGCCGGATATGCCGACAAGCTCCACATCCGAGTGACGACCGTCCCCTGTCTGCGTGACTACCTGATCAAGGGTGATCGAACCCGACTGATGCAGGTGATGAATAACCTGCTGTCAAACGCTTTGAAGTTCTCTGAAGAAGGTGGTGTGGTGGAGGTGCGCGCAGAAAACCTTGGCGCACGGGTTCGCATCTCGGTCCATGACGAAGGGGTGGGTATTCCGAAAGACGCCAAAGAGCGCGTGTTCGGCAAGTTCACCCAGGTTGATTCCTCCGATGTGCGCAAGGTCGGTGGCACCGGGCTTGGCCTCAATATTTCAAAGCAGATCATTCAGCGCCACGACGCCACAATTGATTACGTCAGCGAACTGGGTGTTGGCTCAACCTTCTTTATTGAATTCGACCGCCTAAGAGATTCTGAGGACGAGAGCCCAGATATCGCACCGGTCGCGGAGGTTGCGTGAGACTCTGTATTTGATTGGGTATGAGAAATGGTGCTTTTCTAAACAACCAAAGATGCGAACGGATTAATGAATCGCTCGTCGAATTTTCCCTTGGGAATCTATCATTGCCATACAAATATAATTTTAAATAAAGATATCACACATAAAAATTTATTACCAAAGGATCGCACAGAAAGATGGCCGAAGACGCCCGCCCCGAGGCCTGGGGAGCTGCCCTCAGTAGCAGAAACCGCCCCCATCGGGGGCTTTCTTCACCCCATCCAGTCAAACCCACACATGGCCTCTTCCCCCCTGTGATCGCTGCAAAAACCATGCACCGACGGATGATCCCTGACGAGAATCACTTGGCCCTAACAGGACCGCGCTGCTTATTGTGAGGCATTAAATTAATCATTGAAGTTTTTCCGAAGATGTGAATTATGCACCATGAAAATGAGCCCCACGTGCGTGGAAACAATCCCCCCCTTCCCGCACGCATTTTGCACAGATCTGAATTTTTGCGGCAAAATCGTGTTCCGATGTTGTCAATTAATTGATTTGTTGTGATGATTTCATGGCATTACTGAATATCGCTTGCTTTAATCAACATTTCCGTTAACTTTTAATAAAGTCTCGGGCGAATGTTGAGGGAACCGATGTCGAGCGAAATGAGAATCCTTGTTGCCGATGATGATGGTGCAATTCTCGAGCTATTGAGCATTGCACTTGAGGTCCTTGGCTTTGACTCTGTGACCCTTGCCCGCGATGGTGCCGAGGCGCTGGACATCGTTCGGTCGTCCAAGGCCGAGTTCGACTGCTTCCTTCTCGACATTCAGATGCCAAGAATGGACGGGATCGAGCTTTGTGCGTCCATCCGTGCCCGGCCCGAATACAGATCTACCCCAATTGTCATGCTGACCGCGATGTCGGACCGCAAGTACATTGAACGATCCCTCGCTGCCGGGGCCACGGACTATGTGACGAAGCCCTTCGAGATCATGGATCTCAAGGCCCGCCTCAATTCCGCGACACAAGCCTACAAGCTTGCGCAAGAAGGGCGTGCGATGACCGAGCGGCTTCATGCATTGGCTGATGACCTTGTCCATCGGAACGGGGTGGAATTGGGAGACACGTTCGATATCGAGGACGTGCCAGGATACCTGAACTTCGATAAGTTCAAGGGGCTGGTAAAAGACTTCGGCGAGTGCGGTATGCGACACGCAGAGTTTGTCGTTTTGCAGATCAGCGATGTTGCGTCGATCTACAACGCCTGCGGCCCCGCCGGGTACTTCAATTTCATTTGTGATATTTCCGACGCGATCTCGGAAGTGGTCACACAGGACGGCTTCCTTTTCTCGTATGTCGGTAACGGTGCCTTCGTCGTCTTTGATCCACGCTCGCGTCAGGGCATCGACATGTCCGATATCGGCGCGGACGTTGAAGCAACCGCGGCCACCTTGGGGCTGGTGTTCTCTAACGGATCTCCGATCCCGATCAGGCTCCAGCAAAGTGACGCCTTTGGCTTCAAAGATATGTCCATGCGCAGCCGAGAGGACCTGACCCGGCTTTCGACGGTGCATTCTGCCAATTCAGGCGCAGATCCGTTTGTCGTGCAGGCGGTGTAGCGGATCACTCTGCTCGTCTCAAATATCGTCCAAGTGATCCTGGGCAGGTGAAATCACCAATTTCTAGCTGCTGAAAGAGCCGAGTGCCGCGCGGCAGGATCAAGGCTGGTGCACGGATATCATCTGCCTGCCGGTGCTGCTTGTGGCCAGGCATCTGATCGCCACTCTGGACGGGCACGTTTGCAACGCAGACTTTTCCGTACAGAACAGCGACTGGATGCACCCCACCTGATCGGACCATCCCGCTTTGTTCAATCGGCTGGCCCTCGATCTCCCCTTTTCCCGCCTTCGACATCCCGGGCCATCAAGAAGCGCTTTGTGCAGAACGATGTGTCTTGGCATAGCGCCAGAACTTGATGTCCGCTTGGAGCCCCTTTCCTGCAACAAAGCCGTCCTGGCCCTATCGCCTCACAACCAGACCTTTGCGGCTAAAAGCGTGACATGGTCTAGTATGCAAAGACAGCCGAAGCCCAACCCTCTATTCATGGACAGTGGGTGGGTAACATCGCGTTGAAACCTATTTGCTTGGATGAGCAGCCTTTGGGGATGAATCCTAATGTCTCAGGTGTCTTATTGGTATCCACTGAATGACTGGCACCCCGACACTGGCGGGCCGAGTTCGACCGATGTGTCGGACGCTGCTCAGCTTTATGAGACTTTGGGGGTGACGAACCTTGTCATAGGGATCGATGGCCGCAGGCTGAGCGTTGAGTGGGACTATCTTGACAACTTCGACTCGGCGACCTTCCGACAAGATCTTGAGCAGACCCTGGACGAGCTTTTCGCAAGCGGGTTCACGGGTTCAATCGAAATCATGCCGATCAACGGACTCGAGAACTGGAAAACCTCAGAGCACGAACGTGCTGTCTGACGTCAGCGCCTATGGGACAGATTTGAGGTTTTCGTAACGGAGGTTTTCTGGTTCATCGCAGCCAATAT
>NZ_JBPBBA010000039.1:0-39218 GCF_050896395.1 Nioella aestuarii
CCCCCAAAAACCGTCCAAAGAAACGGACTTTGTTCTCCAAGAGGGGGGGGAAACGGTCCCGGGCGAGGTCCCCGGGGGGGGGTGGGAGGGGCCCCGCTCCCGCCGCGACCTGCCCGTGGCAGGGCGCAAGACCTCAGCCGCGCCGCAAGCGCCGCAACAGCGCCTCGGAGGCGTAGCCATCCGGCACCAGCCCCTCTGCGGCCTGGTATTCCCGCACCGCCTGAATGGTCAGTGGTCCAACGATTCCGTCAATCCGCTCGGTCGAGAACCCCGCAGCTGTCAGCCGCCTTTGCAACTCGAACCGCTCGTCATTGGTCAGGGCCCGGTCGTGCCGAGGCCAGCCACCGCGAAACGCGGGCCCGCCGCCGATCCGGTCAGCCAGATGGCCCACCCCGATCACATAGGCATCGGCCGGATTATAGGTTTCGATCACGTGGAAGTTCTCATAGATCACCAGCGCCACACCCGTGTGCCCCGCAGGCAGCAGGATCGAAGAGGCCCCATGTTCCGGCACCAGACCGCCACCGCGCGCCAGTCGCACGCCCATGGCGTTCCAATGGGCGGCATCACGCTCGATCAACTCGCCGCTTTGGGAGAAGTCGAAATCTTCCGGCAGATCCACTTCCAGTGCCCAGGGTTGACCGTGGGTCCAGCCGTTTTCCGACAGGTATCGTGCGGTCGAGGCCAGCGCATCGGCGGGGTCATCGCCCCAGATATCGCGCCGCCCGTCGCCTGTGAAATCCACCGCATGGGCCAGGAAACTGGTGGGCATGAACTGGGTATGCCCCATCGCACCTGCCCATGAGCCCTGCATATGAGCGGGGTCGATGTCATCCGCCTGAAGGATTCGCAGCGCCGCCATCAGTTCGGTCTCAAAAAACTCTGCCCGCCGCCCTTCATAGGCCAGCGTCGCCATCGCCTCGATAATCGGGACCGATCCGCGGAAGCTGCCATAGGCGCTTTCCAGGCCCCAGACCGCTGCCACGATCTCTGCCTCGACCCCGTAGCGCCGTTCGATCGCGTCCAGCGTGTCGCGATGGTCCCGCAGGGCTGCACGCCCGTTGGCAATGCGCGCATCCGATGCGGCGCTATCGAGGTAGTCCCACAAGGTCCGCGAAAATTCCGACTGGTTGCGGTCCCGCTCGATCACCCGTTCGTTCAGGCTGACCCCGGCAAAGGCCTGATCCAACGTCTGCTGGCTGATCCCCTCTGCTCCGGCGCGGCGCGAAAACTCGGCAATCCAGACACGAAACCCGGAACTGCTGACCTCATCGGCCACCGGTGTCACCGGGCCGCTTGGCGCGGCGGCCATTCGCATAGGGGGCCGGATCGACGCCTGCACCGCCAGTTCGCTTGGCAACGCAGGTGGCGACACGTCGGTGCCAGGGCGTGGAACCGGGCGCATGATTGCCGAAGGCGTCGCTCCTGCGACAGCCGCCGCAAGGATCAGGGATCCGGTCAGGAATACTCTCAGTGTTAGCATGCTCGTGCCTGTGTGCTTGGTTGCCCGGCAATATACGCACTTCTCCCGCATGAAAGAAGAACGCGCCCCAACCCGTCGGCGGAGCCTCGCCTGTAACCCTGCACAAACAAGATTACCGAAATCTGAAGCACTGTGAAAAATTCAGCGTTGCAGGTGCAGTCAGGTCGGTTAGCGGCGTTTTCGCAGCACCTTTTTCTTGACCTTGGCGGCCTTGGCGCGGGCTTTGCCCGCCTTTCGCCGTGGCCCGGCCCCGCGCCCATGACGCGCCCCGCGCGGCACGGATTTACCATCGATCTCGATAAGTTCTAGCGTCATGCCGCCTGTCACCGGCACCGCTTCGGCCAGCTTCACGATCACCCGCTGACCTATGCCGATGGTCAGGCCGGTATCGGCCCCCACCAGCGTCTGGGACTCGGCGTCGTGGTGGAAATACTCGCGTCCCAGAGCCCGCATCGGCAGCAATCCGTCAGCGCCGGTATCATCGAGTTTCACGAAGGCCCCGAACCGGGCGATACCACTGATCTTGCCTGTAAAGCTTTCTCCTACGCGTTCCGACAGATAGGCCGCCAGATACCGGTCGGTGGTGTCACGTTCGGCCATCATCGACCGGCGTTCCGTGTCCGAAATATGCTTTCCGATGTCGTCGAGTCGCTCGATCTCTTCCGCGCTCAGCCCGTCGCGGCCCCAGCCATGGGCAGAGACCAGCGCCCGATGCACAATCAGGTCGGAATAGCGCCGAATGGGCGAGGTGAAATGGGCATAAGCCTTCAGCGCCAGCCCGAAATGGCTGAAATTCTGCGGGCTATAGTAGGCCTGCGTCATCGACCGCAGGGTCGACATGTTGATCAGCTCGTCAAACTCGGTGCCTTCGGCGGCGGCCAGCAAACTGTTGAGATGCCGGGTTTGCAGCACCTGCCCCTTTGCCAGATTGAAGCCGCTTGCCTGCGCTGTTTCACGCAGCGCGGCGATCTTGTCGGGGTTCGGTTCCTCATGCACCCGGAACAGAAGCGGTGTCTTGAGGCGGATCAGTTCCTCGGCTGCAGCCACGTTGGCCAGTACCATGAATTCTTCGATCAGCTTGTGGGCATCCAACCGGTCCTTGAACGCCACGGATGTCACCTGTCCATCCTCCGACAGGATGATCCGGCGTTCCGGCAGGTCCAGTTCCAGCGGTTGCCGCTTGGCCCGCGCAAGTCGTAGCGCGCCGTAGGCGGCATAGAGCGGCTTCAGAACCGGCTCGACCAGCGGCGCAACCTTGTCATTGGGGTTCCCGTCGATGCCGTCCTGAACCTCTTGATAGTTCAACGAGGCCACGGACCGCATCAACCCGCGCACAAACCTATGCCCGATCTTTTCGCCTTGCGCGTTGATCACCATGCGCACGGCCATACAGGCACGCGGCACCCCCTCGTGCAGGGAACACAGATCACCCGACAGCCGGTCGGGTAACATCGGCACAACTCGGTCGGGGAAATAGCTGGAATTGCCGCGCTTTCGCGCCTCGCGATCAAGCGCCGATCCGGGGCGCACGTAATGAGCCACATCCGCGATGGCGACCCAGATCACGAAACCACCGGGGTTTTTCGGGTCATCATCGGCATGGGCCAGGCAGGCATCGTCGCGATCGCGGGCATCGACCGGGTCGATTGTGACCAGCGGCATATCCCGCAGGTCTTCGCGGCCCGATAGCCCGGCAGGCTTTGCCGCGTCTGCTTCGGCGATGACCTCATCGGAGAAATCATCGGGAATCCCGTGCTGGTGGATAGCGATCAGAGACACCGCCTTTGGCTGGCTCGGGTCGCCGAGCCGTTGGACAATTCGCGCCTTTTGCAGCCCCATGCGGCCCTTGGGGCCGGATTGTTCCGCCTCGACCAGCTCGCCATCCTTGGCGCCTTCGGTCGCGGCTGCGGGCACCATCCATTCCTTGTCCGATCCCTTGTCGATCGGAACGATCCGTCCGCTCTCGGCCCCCTTGCGGAAAATGCCCAGGATCTTGTGAGGGTTGGTTCCGATGCGGCGGATCAGGCGGGCGACATATTGGTGATCTTCGCCTTCGATCTCCTGCATCCGGGCAAGGATGCGGTCGCCTTCGCCAAGCGCGGGGTCGGTCGCCTTGGCGTTGAACAGAATTCGTGGCTCCGGACCTTCGCCCAACCATTCCAGTGGGCGACAAAAGACATCGCCCAGATCATCCGGCGCCAGAACCTGCAATACCGCGACGGGCGGCAGACGATCGGGGTCGCGATAGGTTTTCTTGCGCTTTTCCAGATGGCCCTCGGCCTCCAGCTCCTTCAAAATGCGTTTCAGGTCGATCCGCGCTGCGCCCTTGATGCCGAAGGCCTTGGCGATATCGCGTTTCGAGGCATGGCCGGGATTGTCGGAAATCCAGGCGAGGATCTGGTCTTTGGTGGGGATCTGGCTCATGCCCTTGGCCTAGCACGGGCCAAGGGGCGCGTCATGCGGAAAACAGGGGGCTCAGACGCTGCGCAGATCGTCTGCGGTGTCAATATCGGCCAGCTGATCCACCAGCGAAACCCTTCGGTTGCCCAAAGTTAAGAGACTGTCGGTCAGCGCGTGCGGGCCAGACCAGCGAACCCCCGCCAGAACCCCCGAAGGGGCCGGGCGCGGCCCCAGACCGATCAGCCAATAGCCGCCATCGGGGGCCGGCCCGAACACGGCGTCATGAGTGGCCAAGGCGCGAAAGGCGCGGGCCAGATGGGTGCGGGTGACGCCCGGAATATCGCTGCCGATGACCAACACCGGGCCGGGCAGCGCCAAAAGCCGCGCCATGCGGGCGCCGAGATCGCCTGTACCTTGCTGGATACGCGGTAAGTCGGCGGGCCAAACGCGGCTGGCCAGACCTTCCGCATCGGGGGACACCGCCAGAAACAGACGCCAGCGCGGATCGCGCAGCCGATGTAGCAACCGTGCCACCTGATGCCGATACCACCACACAGCCGAAATCGCCCCGATCCCGCGCGCCAGCCTGGTCTTAACCCGGCCGGGGCGTGGCTCCTTCACCATCACGACAACGATGGGGCGGATCATTGGGCGAAGTAGTCGCTCAGGATGCGGGCATAGATGCGTTTCAGGGCGTGGATATGCTCGATCCATACCCGTTCATCCACCTGATGCATCCGGTGCCCGACAAGGCCAAACTCCACCACCGGGCAATGGGATTTCACGAACCGCGCGTCGGATGTACCGCCAGTTGTGGACAGGACCGGCACCAGCCCGGTTTCCCTTGTGACCGCCGTTGACACCAGCGTTGACAGATCGCCGGGGGGCGTCAGAAAAGCCTCACCAGAGACCCTGATGGTCATCTCGATCTTCACGCCCGTCTCAGAGGCCACCTTGTCCGCTTCGGCCTGCAACCACTCGGTCAGGCTGGCGCTTGTATGCAAGTCATTGAAGCGTAGGTTCACCGTCATCCGGGTTTCCGCCGGGATCACGTTGGTGGCGGGATTGCCGGTGTCGATCGTCGTCACCGAACAGGTGGAGGGATCAAAATGATCGGTGCCCTCATCCAGCTTATGGGCCGATAGCCGATGTGCCAGCAACGCTATGGCGGGCATCGGGTTCAGCGCCTTATGCAGATAGGCGGAATGCCCCTGCTTGCCCTTCACGGTAAACCACGCGGACATGGATCCGCGCCGCCCGATCTTGATCATGTCGCCAATGGTTTCGGGGCAAGTCGGTTCGCCGACAATGCAGGCGCTCATGCGCTCGTTCTGCTTATCCATCCAGTCGAGCAGGGCAATGGTTCCATCGGTCGAGGGGCCTTCCTCATCACCTGTAATCGCCAGCACGATGGCCCCGTCCGGCGGCGTGTCGCGCACGAAATCAATCGCCGCCGCCGCAAAGGCAGCCACGCCTGATTTCATGTCGGTTGCGCCGCGCCCGTAAAGCCAGCCATCTTCCTCCTCCGCGCCGAAGGGTGGATGCGTCCAGGACGCCGCGTCACCCACTGGCACCACATCTGTATGCCCGTTGAACCCAAAGGTCCGGGCATGGCCCTTGTCGCCCCACCGGGCAAACAGGTTCGACACTTCACCGCGGTCCACGCGCGTGCAGGAAAATCCAGCCTGCGACAGCACCTTGTCCAACAATACCAGCGCGCCGCCTTCCTCCGGCGTAACCGAGGCACAGCGCACCAGATCGGCGGTCAGTTTCTGCGGGTCGGTCATGGTCTGGCTCTCCTGCTGATGGGTTCCATAGCGATAGACATGTGGCTTGCCGGACTCAAGTACGAGCGGAAACGCGGAAGGGCTTAACTTGCGGCAAAAACAAGGTTATTCTGCGGCAAAATAAAAGAATGACAGGCACTCTCGGCGCAGTGAAATCACCAACAGGCAGGTGTTTTCCCATCAAAACCGCGACGGTCGTGCCAGAAAGACGAGGCGCAGGACATGCCAGTTACGGCAAGTGAACTGACAATCGACCATCGTGCAACGGCCACTGAAATGGCCAACACCATCTTCGGTGATGGCGTTACCGTTGTGAGCGCCTCTTATTCAGGTGATCGCAATTCATCGGGCATCTGGTCGGATGGCGACACCACGTCCCCGAATGCGACCCCGTCTGATTCCGGCGTTATCCTGTCCACCGGCCGGGTCCGGGATTTCACCAATTCCTCTGGCGATCCAAACATCAGCAACAACACCTCGACCAATACGCGCGGCGTTGACAACGACGCCGGTTTCAACGCGCTCGCAGGTCGCAGCACCTATGATGCCGCCATTCTGGAGGCGGATTTTATCCCCGAGGGCGACACGCTGACGATGCAGTTCACCTTCGCCTCCGAAGAATACCCCGAATATGTCGGGTCGATCTTCAACGATGCGGTCGGGATCTGGATCAATGGGGTCGAGGTCGCCTCGCCCGTTTTCCAGATCGCGCAGATCAATAACGTCAACAACACATCCAACGAAACACTCTACGTCAGCAATACCGACGATAGCGCCAATACCGAGATGGACGGCTACACCGTGACCCTCTCGGTGATGATGACAGTTGATCCAAACCAGGTGAACACCATCAGGCTTGGCATCGCCGATGTCGGGGACAGCAGCTATGACTCTGCCATTCTAGTCGCTGCAAATTCAGTTCAGGGGCGGGTGTTTGCCGTCGACGATTCAGCCACGTTCTCGGGCTATGGGGACATATCCGTCGATGTGATCGCCAACGATCAGGCGGCGAACACCATGGTTGTCACCCATATCAACGGGCAGGCAGTCTCGGTCGGAGACACGGTCACGCTCAGCAATGGGTTCGATGTTACACTTCAGGCCGATGGCACGCTGCTGGTTGAAGCACCCACCGGCTATACGCCCCCCACCACGCCACAGGATTTCACGTTCAGCTATACGGCAGCGTCAGGCGGCGGGAACGGCATATCCGACACCGCTTTCGTTACCATCACCACGTTACCCTGTTTCGTGGCGGGCACGCGGATTCGCACCGAACGCGGCGATATTCCCGTCGAGGCCCTGCGTGTCGGTGATTTGGTGGAAACGCGGGACAATGGCCTTCAACCCATCCGCTGGATTGGCAATCGAACCGTTGAGGCCACCGGCAGTTTTGCCCCGATCGTCATTGAACGCGGCACCATGGGGCTGCATGATACTCTGGTGCTGTCACCCCAGCACCGGGTTTTGGTCAGCCACCATATGGCGGAATTGCTGTTCGGCGAAGACGAGGTTCTGGTCGCCGCCAAGGATCTGGTCAACGAATGCTCGATCTGGGTGCGCGAAGGCGGCATGGTCGACTATTTCCACGTGCTCTTTGACGAACACCAGATTATTTGGTCCGAAGGGCTTCAGACCGAAAGCTTCCATCCCGGTCCAGTAACCCTGTCTGGATTCGATGATGGCGTGAGACAGGAGCTGTTTTCGCTGTTCCCCGACCTCAACCCGGACACCGGCCGTGGCTATGGCGTCTCTGCCCGCCCCAGCCTGCGCAGCTACGAGGCCGCGGCGCTGTTCGCTTAGCCACATTCTTTCCACATTTCCGAACGACTTCGGCCCCAACTCCACGGATATGATCCAATCCAGTGGAATTAGGGGCATTGTTTCGGAATGAGCTGGCTTGCGATCTGGGATGGACGGAAACTGACGCATTTCGATGCACGGGCGCGCGCAGCGGACCTGTCTCATGGCACGATCCGTTTCGAGATGACGCTGAGAGGCGAACTGCAGGTCCCCGCGATCCTGTGGCAGGGCCGCACTGGCACCGCCCGCGACCTGCGCATCATTTGCCGCCCCAACGGCACCGTCAGCGTGGAACATCGGTCCTTCCTGTTTGAAACCGACGCGGGTTTCCTGTTTTCCCGCGAACCGCTGATGCTGCATTATTCCTGGGATCAGTTGGGCAAAACCGGCCAGCTGGTGCTGACCAATGGCCAGACTGGCAACCGCGTCACCTCACATACCGGCAGCATCGCGCCCAACAGCCTGGCCGAGATCGTGCCCGAAACCCCCGGCCCTATGGTGTCTGTCGCCTATGCGGGCGTGGCCAATCACCCTCTGCCGGACAGGCCGCTTCCCGGAATTGCAGGTGATACGCGCATCCAGACCCCGACGGGTCAAACGCGCGTTGCCGACCTGCAACCGGGCATGAGCATCCTGTCCCGCAAGGGCGAAGAACAAACCATTCGCTGGATCGGCCAGACCGATCAGCTGGCCCGCGGCGTCTCTGCCCCGATCCGCCTGCGAGCACCTTATTTCGGGCTGAACGAGGATATCACCGTCACCCGCAACCAGCGGCTTTTGCTGACCGGCAGTGAGGTCGAATATCTCTTCGGGGAAGAGCAGGTTCTGGCCCGGGTTGAGGATATCCGCCGCGCCAGCGCTGCGCAGATCTGTATGGAACGCCCAATGGTCACCGCCTATCACATCCTGCTGGACGATCACGATTGCCTTTTGGCGGGCCGCTGTGCGCTGGATACAGCTCTGTTGGCGGATGTGTTGGAAGCCGCGGGGAAATCCGCAGCCCGCCTGGCAGAGCCCGACCGAAAACCGGCCTGGACCGTGATCGACCGCGCCGGCGCGCAAGCCTATCTGGGGATGCTGACGCAGAACCGCTCGGCAGCGGCGTAGCACGTATCTAACCGGCTTCGTAAAGCTCCAGCGGCAACCCGTCTGGGTCGCTGAAAAAGGTAAAGGCGCGGTTCGTCAGCGCATCCACCCGGATCGGTTCCACCGTGACACCCTTTGCCTCCAACCGATCCTTTGCTGCTGCCACATCCGCGACCTGAAACGCCAGATGCCGCAACCCCTGCGCCTCTGGGTATGACGGGCGGGCAGGTGCACCGGGAAAGCTGAACAATTCGATTTGCGATCCATCCGGCAAGGCAAGGTCCAGCTTCCACGATTGCCGTTCAGCCCGAAAGGTCTCGGCCACGACCCGCAGGCCCAGAATATCCACGTAGAACGCTTTGGACCGCGCGTAGTCCGAACAGATGATCGCCGCGTGATGGATAGCCTGCAACATGAGCGTAGCCTATTCGTCCTCGTCGCCAAAATAGGGAGTCATCTGTGCCACGATGACAGAGTTTTCGTCAGCCGCGCGCTGCATCAGCGCGATTTCCTCATCGGTAATCTCGTGGCCCAGTTCCCGCCGTTCTTGCAGTGTGCCATAGCCCTGAACGTCCAGCGGCGCCAAATCCGCTTGTTTCAGGATCGCCACGGTTTCGCGCACCGCCTCTGCCTCGTCCACGCCAGAGGCATAGATCATCAGGCCCGCACCGGTCGCGCCTTTGGGCAGGCCATCACCGCTCTTGCGGCCAACCTCGACCACAAGCGTATAAACCTGCTGCTGTTTCTTTTCCTTCGCCATGTCTTGCGCCCTAGCCGCCCGCGCGCGTCCGGTCAAGCGGCGCTATGGGCATTGACGCGGGCCACGCTTCGTTTCATCGCTAGTGGCATGACCGACCTGCGCCGCCGTATCGCCTTTCCCAAGGGCACAACCCTGTTCCAGCCGGGACAGGCCTGCCCCGGTCTTGTGCTTCTGGACAAGGGCACCATCAAGGTCACGCTCACCGCCGCCAATGGGCGCGAGGTGGTGCTTTATCGCGTCAGCCCCGGCGATATGTGCCTGCAAACCTTCGCCTGTCTGGTCGAGGGCCGCACTTACTCCGCCGAAGGCGTTGCTGAAACCGATCTGGAGGGCGAGTTGGTGCCGCCCGACCGCTTCCGCGCCCGTCTGGAAGGCGATCCGGCCTTTCGCGATCTCGTGTTTTCCGCCGTTGCCAACCGCTTTGGCGAATATGAACGGCTGATCGAGGACGTGGCCCTGACCGGCTTCGACGCACGGCTGGCGCGGGTGCTGTTGCGGTTGGCGGATGCGACGGGCGAGGTCCATGCGTCGCACAACGCGCTTGCCACCGAAACTGCCTCGGGCAGGGCATTCGTCAGCCGCCGCATGGCGGAGATGGCGCGCGCAGGGCTGGTGGAGCAGCATCGCGGCGGGGTGCGGGTGCTGGACCGGACCGGATTGGAACGGATTGCCGCAGAGGAACGGTGACTCTGTCACCGCCGCCCAGCGGGCATCGGCGCTATAATCGCGCCATATCGCAACCCTCTTGAAAGGAGACGCGTCATGCCCCGCAACGAAGGTAATCTCGACCGCGCCCTGCGCATCATCGCAGGTATCGTTCTCATCGCCCTGGTCTTTGTCGGACCGCAGACCAACTGGGGCTGGATCGGACTCGTGCCGCTGGCCACCGGCCTTGTTGGCTTCTGCCCGCTGTATCGCATTTTGGGTCTGAACACCTGCCTCCTGCATCAGCGTCAGGGCTAGGCAGAAAAATCCCCCGCCTTCAGGGCAAGAAAGGCGGGGGATCATCACGGGCGGCCCTGATCAGGGACAAGGGGGGATCAACGCCGGCCCATGAAATCGCTGCTGACAGACCCATGAAAGCAGCGCGGGAAGAACGGATAGGTGTCGGTGGCGAAATAGGTCAGCGTGCCGTTGACCACGGCGGCGTTGCATTCATCCAGATTGCCGCTGCCCGCGATGAAGACCCAGTCTTCCTCATAGGTGCCGTCATAAGCCCCGTATGGTGCGGTGTTTCGCGTGCCGGACCGTAACTGCCAGCCGGATTGCGCGCCCTCCCCGATATAGTGGATCTCGAAGCCATCAGCGGCCCATCCGATCAGGCTGCCCGATTGGGACCCCACAAGGCTCTCGGATACGCCGTGATAATGGTAGAGCCCACGGTGATCCACATGGGCGTTCTCGGCATCCATGCCCAGCAGGTCCGCCGCCCCCATGCCCTCCAACCGCCACCCCGACGACGGGTCGCGTGAAAAGCCACGCGGGCTGCTGGCATCATAGAAATCAGCCGTGCCGGGGCGGAACAGAATACCAGTGACCGAAATGCCCGAGCTTTGCACATTCTCGGTGATCAGGCCGGTGTCCTCAGGCTCCGCATCAACACAGACTCGGGTGGTCTGTTCAGAAAAACTGTTGGGATTGCCCGGGTTCGGGAAGCGTCCTATATCGTGGTTCGGGCTGGAGTTGGAGGTGACGCAAAGCCTGTCACCCTCCAGCCTGATGTCCACCTCGTTCTCATGGGCCTCGCTGGCCTGCACCCACAGGCCAAGCCCAAGGGCAAGGGTCAGTATCAGGGCTTTACTCATCGCGCGTCCTCCTCGGCGGTTTCTGCCGGGTAACACGCGAAGGTTGCGCTGTTCCGTCGAATATTTTTTACGAAGCGGCTTTTAGCGGCCGCGCAATTGCCGTGCGCCCCAGATGATCAGGCAGGCCCCGGCAAAGCCGACAAGCCCTTGGGAAATCCAGGTGGGCGAGGCGTTGATCCCCACAAGTCGCAACAGGAAATTCGCCACAATGGCGCCAACGATCCCGAGGATCACATTTGCGACCAACCCGGTATCGGCCCGCATGAACGTGCTGGCGACCCAGCCGGCCAACCCGCCCACGACAATCGCCGCGATCCATCCCAAACCCTGCATTCCTGATGCTCCAAATCGTTTCGTTACAGGAACAATAGCACAAGGACTGGAGGGTCGAGCATCGAAAATCACGGGCGGTGGACGCGTTTTCAAAAACGCGTTTGAAAGGCGCTTCGAAGCGCCTTCCCCCGCCCGCCCTGTCAGATCAATCGCGCAGCAGTTCGTTGATGCCGGTCTTGGATCGCGTCTGCTCGTCCACCCGCTTCACGATCACCGCGCAATAGAGATTGATGCCGTTCTTAGATGGCATGGACCCGGCCACGACCACCGAATAGGGCGG
The DNA here is from genome assembly GCF_050896395.1 of Nioella aestuarii. Classification (NCBI taxonomy): domain Bacteria; kingdom Pseudomonadati; phylum Pseudomonadota; class Alphaproteobacteria; order Rhodobacterales; family Paracoccaceae; genus Nioella; species Nioella aestuarii. Next base: position 11,738 of record NZ_JBPBBA010000039.1, read on the forward strand.
CACTTCGCCATACATGACCTCGCCGGTTTCCCGGTCGACGATCTTGGTGGATTTGCCGATGAAGACGCCCATGCCGAGGACCGAGCCCTCGCGCACGATGCAGCCTTCCACCACCTCGGACCGCGCGCCGATGAAGCAGTTGTCTTCGATGATTGTCGGGCCCGCCTGCATCGGCTCCAGCACGCCGCCGATGCCGACGCCGCCCGAAAGGTGCACGTTCTTGCCGATCTGCGCGCAGCTTCCCACGGTGGCCCAGGTATCAACCATCGTTCCGCTGTCCACATAGGCGCCCAGGTTCACGAAAGAGGGCATCAACACCACGCCCGGTGCGATATAGGCCGATTTGCGGACCACGCAGTTGGGCACCGCGCGGAAGCCTGCCGCGCCCCATTCATTTTCGCCCCAGGTCGCCCATTTGCTGTCGACCTTGTCCCACCAGCTGCCGCCCTGGGCGCTGCCGGACTGCATTTCCATATCCTTCAGGCGGAAACCCAGAAGAACCGCTTTCTTGGCCCACTGGTTTACATGCCAGTCGCCGCTCTCCTGACGTTCGGCCACCCGCAGGCTGCCGGCGTCGAGCGCGTTGAGCGTATCCTCGATCGCTTCGCGGGTTTCGCCGGTGGTGGCGGGGGTGATCTGGTCGCGTGCGTCCCAGGCGGCTTCGATGGCGGCTTCCAGCTGAGCGTTGGACATGGGTCTCTCCGAATATCTTGGTCCCGGGCGCTATATCGGACGGGGGGCTTCGGCTCAATCAGCAAAAACACCTATAGGGCCAGAGCGAAGACGGGTTTCATCCCCGTGCGGCTCACGGTAGCGTCGGACCTTGGCCTAGGACCGAAAGGAAACGATCCAATGAACGACGACGCGCGCGACGGACTGTTCCGCGACGCCCATACCGATATCGAAACCGCCCGCCATGTGCCGGACACGCCCCAGACCCGCGCGCCGGCCTACAAGCTGGCGTTCACCGACAATGATTTCATGTGCCGGGATGAACTGCGCCCGGTGCGGTTGCAGCTGGAATTGCTGAAGCCGCAGATGATCATGGATGAATACGGGGTAGATTCGACCATCGTGATGTTCGGCGGTGCCCGGATCCCGGAACCGTCCAAAGCGGACAGTGCGCGGACCCAGACCCTCAGGGACCTGTCGCACTACTATGACGAAGCCCGCAAGTTCGCCCGTATCGTAACCGAGCGCAGCCTGAACAACGGCCAGCACGACAACATCATCGTCACCGGTGGCGGCCCCGGCGTGATGGAGGCAGGCAGCCGCGGCGCAGCGGATGCGGGCGGCGTGTCCATTGGGCTCAATATCGTTCTGCCCCACGAACAGGCCCCGAACGAATATGTTACGCCGGACCTGTGCTTCAACTTCCACTACTTCGCCATTCGCAAGATGCATTTCCTGATGCGGGCCAAGGCGATCACCATCTTCCCCGGCGGGTTCGGCACTCTCGATGAGATGTTCGAAAGCCTGACGCTGATCCAGACTGGCCGGATGGAACGGGTGCCCTTCCTGCTTTTTGGCCGTGCCTTTTGGGAAAAGATCATCAACTGGGATGCACTGGCCGACGCGGGCACGATCAGCCCGGAAGACCTCGACCTCTTCCGCTTTGTCGAAACCGCGGAAGAGGCTGTGGAGATCATTGATAATTGGGGCGACACCGCACGTCGCGGCGACATTCCGGGGCGCTGAACCGCCCCGATCCGGTCGTCAGCTGATCAACCAATCGGCCAGGGCGATCCACGCCGGTATGCTGAGAATGGCAACCGGCGTGCCCAAGCCGGTGGAGGTGCCGACATAGGCCGAGGGATTGGCCTCGGGCAGCGCCCCGCGCAATGTTGGCGGACCCGAGATATCAGAGCTGGACGACGCCATCACTGCCAGCAGCACAACGCCCCCCGCCGAGAAACCCGTCAATTCATGCGCGATCATCCCCGCGCCGAACCCAAGCGCGCCGTGCAGGATCGGCCCCGCGATGCCGTACAGGATATAGGCGTGTGCCACCCGCTTGAGTTCCGCCAGCCGGGACCAGGCTTCCATTCCCATGACCAGCATCAGGATCGACAGGAAGCCCCTGAACAGCAGCTCGTAGAACCCGTGGAACACCGCGTCGACATTGGCCAACAGCCCAATCACCAACCCAAGCAGCAATGCAGATATCGCCGGGCTGCGGAATGTATCGGTCAGGATGTCGCCAAGCATCCCTTTGTCGAGCCCGTCAAGCTGTGGGCCACCCCCGCCGAGCGCAACAGTCCCGCCGCCCGTGGCTACCGCTTTGCGGGCAACGCTGACCCGTGCGAGCACGATGGCCGTCACCAGTGCGGCGATATCCATGAACGGGTAGAGCGCACCGATGAAGCCCTCATAGGGGATCTGCCGTTCATCCAGCATTACCATCCCGGCCGCGAGCGTAGAGGCAGAGACCGCCCCAAAGAGCCCCGCGGTCGCCAGCCCGTCCACTTTCGATACACCATTGAGCCGGGCCAGCGTCCGGCTTCCAATCAGCACGATCGCGATGCCCACGAGGATGGCCAGAACACCGGGAACGATCAGCGCCACGAAATCAGCCTCTCGCACCGAGATCCCGGCACTCAGCCCAACTTTCAGCAGCAGGAGCAGCACAATGAACTTGTAGACCTGATCGGGCACCGTCAGGCGGCTGCCAAGTGCAGCGATCAGAAGCCCACCAAGCAGGAAAGCGAGTGTGGGGTTGCGCAACTGATCCAGGATCGTTGCAGCGACGGTTGCGATCAGGTCCATGGCATATCCTTCCGTTTAGAACAGCGTCTCACTACCGCCGCGAACACAAAACAAAAAATATATCTTTTTGCATCAAACGTTTTATATTCTAAAACATGGGACCGCTAAACTACCATCACCTGCGCTATTTCCGAGAGGTCGCTCGCCAAGGCCACCTTGGCCACGCCGCCGAGCGGCTGAATCTCTCGCAATCGGCCATGTCCATCCAGATCAAGCAGCTGGAGGAGCGGCTCGGTCACAAGCTCTTTGACCGGGTCGGGCGGCGGCTTGAACTGACCGAGGCCGGTCGCATCGCGCTTGACCATGCAGAGCGGATCTTCACCGCAGGCGAGGACCTCGTGGCCACGCTGAACCGCACCGGGGACAAGAACCCGCCCCTGCGCGTCGGCGCGCTGTCTACCCTTTCGCGCAACTTCCAGCTGCACTTCCTGCGGCCAGCGCTGGCCGATGGCTGCGACGTATCGCTGAGATCCGGGAACACCCGCACGCTACTGGCCGATCTGGCGGCTCTGGCGCTTGACGTGGTGTTGACGACCGAGGTTCCGGCCAGTGATCAAGGCATTGATTTCGCGGCACAACGGCTTGCGGAGCAACCCGTACAACTGCACGGCCCCCCGGACCGGCTGCGCCATGGCTCGCTCCGCGCGCTTCTCGAAAACGAACCGTTGATCCTGCCCACGGAGAACACCATCCGCGCGGGTATGGACAACCTGCTGGCCCGGCTTCAGGTCAGCCCCCGCATCGCCGCAACGGTGGATGACATGGCCTTGGTCCGCCTGCTGGCGCGCGAGGGAGTGGGGCTTGCCGTTGCTCCTGCCGTGGTACTTGCCGATGAAATCGCTTCGGGTCGCATTGCCACAGCGCCGTTCGACCTCGGCATATCAGAGCCGTTCTACGCCGTCACCGTTCCGCGCCAGTTTCCGCACCCGACGCTGGCAAAGCTTTTGGCGAGTGGTGGTGTCACTCCAGAATAATCTCGACCAGTTCCGTTGGCAGGATTGGGCTGAAATTGTCGTCCGACACCATGCTGGCCACCAGCCTGCCCTGCGGGTCGCGCCAGACGCTCAGCCCCTCCAGGTTCGAGAAGCCGCCATAGGGCGATTGCCAGACGGTAACGCCCCCGGACATTCCCGCTGACGTCACCTCGAACTGGCGAATTTGATTGGCAAATCCGAACAACATGCTGAAATCCCGCTCCAGCAGGTAAAACCTTCCTTGATCGTCGAAATCGGCCCCCACTGGCAGGAACCGCCCATCGCGTGGAATGGACCAGCTTTCGTCCCAAGCGCCATTCAGATAGCGGAAAAGCGGAAAGCCTGGGTCCCCGTCACCCGATCTTTCCGGCAAGGTATAGAGCGTACCATCCGCACCCACCGCCAGCGCCTCAAGCGAGGCATTCGGCTGGAAAGCGGCAAATCCTTCAGCGGCTGGAAGGATCGTGTCCCCGTGGGCGTGATGCAGCACCACCCGGTGATCGCCCTCGAACGACAGGAATATCCGGCCATCATCCGCAATCGCAAGCCCCTCGCTGTCCCGCCCGTTGCGTCCGGCAAGATCGCCATTCCGATCCGCCAATATCTCCGGCTCTGCAAGGGCGAGTGCCACAACACGCCCGGTTTCGTCACGGGTAATCTGCCCGCGGATCAGCGCGCCACGATCCGACAATGCCACAAGCCCCGTGCCCCCACCGGTGATCTCGACCGCCGACAAGCCGCCGACCATGGGATGCTCCGACCGGATCGAGAACGCCCCCAACAGACCCGGTTCCTGTGCAAATGCGGTAAGGGAAATCCCCGCGGCCAGCGCCGCAATCAGCGCGAGCTGACCAGAACGCGGCTGCATTGGTTCGGCAAATCGCTCAGCATAATCTCTCCGCGCACCGGGGGCGGGCGGTTCGGATCGGGCTGCGGGGGTGGCGGGTTCAGGATATTGCGCTGCCAAGCGCGGGCCTCGTCACAGCCATCGCCGGGGGGCGGCGCGACCTGCTCTACACAATCTGGCGATCCATCCGGGCAATGAAGGCGCACGTGGAAATGGTAATGATGCCCATGAAGCGGCCGGATCTGGCGCAGGTAGGACCGATCGCCGGTTTCGTTGTCACACATCCAGACCTTGGCGCCGGGGAAGACGAAGATACGCGCCACACGAGGGTCGCTCGCGGCTTCTCGCAACAGGTGCCAGTGCTGTTCGGTCCAGTTTTCGCCCACATAAGCCCCGCGTGCCCGACGCGTTGAAATCGACGACAGGGCTTCACGCTCTGCTTCGGTCAGATCCAGCCTGTCGGGTGGGAGCATCCAGATATCGGCATCCAGCCCTGACTGGTGGCTCGCATGACCGGTCAGCATCGGACCGCCACGCGGCTGTGCCATGTCGCCAACATAGAGCCCTTCCCAGCCCGGCAGCGTCGCCGCAAAGCGCGAGAGGTCCTGCACGAAGTCGATCATTTCAGGATGCGCCCAGTTGCGGTTGCGGCTAAGCCGCATCGCCTGCCATGTCGGGCCGGTCTCGTCCAGTTCCTCGGCTCCCTGAATACAGCCACGCGCATAGCCGCCATAAACCCGTGCTTGCCCGTCAGAGGCATCCAGCAGATGGCCAAACAGCCGCCGCGCCGGGGTCGCGCTCATGGTGGAAAGCGTCACGCGCTGTTCCTGGTTCAGCGGCGGGTCCGGGCTGTCCACGGAACAGGAAGACAAGGCAACAACACCTAAACCAACAAACAGGGCGCGTAAGAGCATCAGGCGCTTTCTCCGTTGGGCTTCACCCAAATCAACATAACCAATCCAATGCAGAATAGCGCAATTAGCGGGGTAATCCCAAGCCTTTGGTTGTTGGTGATGTCAGTGGTCACCGCAATCAGCCACGGCGCAAGAAAGGTCGTGGCCTTGCCAGACAGGGCATACAGCCCGAATGCCTCGGTCATCCGCTCGGGATTGGCCTGCTTGGTCAACATGTTGCGGCTGGCCGATTGCACGGCTCCGCCAGCCGCGCCGATCAACAGACCGGCCACGTAGAACAGAACGTCGGGCAGCGACGATCCTTCTTCGACGGGCATACCGAAAACAGCCTCGGGGGACAGGCCCACGATCATGCAGGCGGTGAAGATCAGCACCACGCAGCACACCACGATCACCGGCATTGGCCCGAACTTGCGGTCGGCCAGCCCACCGACCCATGCAAACACAGCGCCGGAAATTGCCGCCAGAATGCCGAATATCCCGACCTCCATGATCGACCAGTTCAGCACGCCGAGCGCATAGATGCCGCCAAAGGTATACATCCCGTTCAAAGCGTCACGGTAGAACATCGAACTGCCGAGATAAGCCAGCAGGCTGGGATGACGCGGCAGGCCCTTGATGGTCTGCCACAAATCACGCAGCCCCTCGCCGATCCGGTAATGGGCCCCGTCATGCGGCGGTGCCTCCTTCACCCACAGAAAGAACGGAATCATGAACACCGCGTACCACAGCGCGCTAAGCGGTCCGACCACGCGCGTATCGGCCCCGGTTGCGGGATCAAGACCGAACAAGGGTTCCAGCCCCAGCATCGTGCGCCCTTCATCACCAGCCTGGAAGAACACCAGCATGATCGCAAGCGCCACCACCCCGCCGATATAGCCAAAGCCCCATCCTGACCCGGAAATCCGCCCAAGCTCTTCCTTGGGGCCCATGGTTGGCAGATAGGCGTTGGTAAAGATCGTGGCGAACTCCATCCCGATCAGGCCCATCCCGAAAAACACCAGCGCCCAGAGGGCCGAGAAGCTTTCCGGTGCGGTGTACCAACAGCCCCAGGCCCCAATGACATACAGCGCCGAGAACAGCCAAATCCACGGCATCCGACGCCCCGACGTGTCCGCCACGCTGCCAAGGATCGGCGCCAGGACTGCAATCAGCATACCCGCCAGCGCCAGACCGTAGCCCCACAGCGCCTGCGCTTCAGCCTCGGCGGCCTGCTCAGACATGCCACTGGCCATGAACGCCTCGGCGGCGGTCTGGCCAAAATAGGGACCGAAAATGAAGGTCAGCATCAGCGTGTTATAGGGCTGGCTGGCCCAATCGAAGAAATACCAGCCCCAGATACGCTTGCTCGTCGAAATTTCAGCCATGTCCTGCCCCTCATGTCCTTTGAAGGCAGCTTTCAGACATTGAGGGAGTTTGGCAATGAAAAAGGCAGACTACCCTGCAGGTGGCCAGGGCCGCACCGCTTCGGCGTCAATCCAGGCTTGCACCCAATCGGGCAGCGGCGGCGATTGAGGATCGACCCCCATCGTCTCTGCCACCTGGCCCATCGGAACGATCCCGGTGTGGTCGGTCACAGCAGAGCGATAGACGATCTGATTGCAGCAGGTCTGTCCCTTCCACATGGATTGCTCCAGATAGAGAAAGCGCTCATCCCAGCCGACAACGCGGCTGCGCATTTCCACCACTTCGAACGCCCTTATCCGCGCCCGGTATCGCACCGAGGCCCCTGCCATCGTCATCCCCCAACCCTCGCGCTTCAGCAGATCGACCAACCCGGCCCGTTTTGCCAGGGGAATACGGCCAAGATCATAGAAGGTCAGCGTGCGCCCGTTGTTCAGCTCCATCCACAGGTCGATATCCCAAGGCCAGCAGCGGTGATAGCTGACATGGGTTCCGGTGACGGGCAGGGGCGGGGCATTGCGGGTGACGGCCAGCTGATAGACCATGCGGATGACTGGATACATCGAGACTTCCTGGGCAAAGGGCAACGCCCCTTTTCAGAAGAGACCCGGCCAGCAAGGTCAACCTGCTCCGTTGCGTCATGCCCTTGCCAATGCGGGCGCGCCCCCTTACCTGTGGCCTGGTTTTGAGCAAAGGAAAACCCCCGCCATGCTGTCGATCATCCAGATCCTGCTGATGCTGATAAGCGTCGCCAAGTTCATCATCATCGCCCATATCATCATGAGCTGGCTGATCAATTTCGGCGTCCTGAACATGCACCAGCCACTCGTGGCGCAAATCTGGCGGGGCCTAAATCAGTTGCTGGAACCGGTCTATGGCCCGATCCGCCGGATGTTGCCCAACATGGGCGGGCTCGACCTTGCACCGCTGATCGTGATCCTCGGCCTTTTCGCGGCAGAAATCCTGATCCGCAACAACGCGGTGTATTTCATCTGATCGCCCCTAGCACCTTGGCCCGATGACCTTGGGGGCAGCCCGGAAGAATATGGTCATAGGAACCGCATCTTGGCGCGCGCCTTGGGTTATGGGCGCTGGGCCGTACGCAAGTTGCCTTCACAAGCGGCGAAAAAGGCTCGCGTCTGTACAGGGGGTGTACAGGGGGTGTAGGCAGAGTGTACGGGCGTTTTCGGGGGAAAATCCCCTGCATTTTTCCCATGACCCGCGCTTCGCAGATAGGCTAATCATCTTCTCATGACCCGTCCCGATCCCGATCTGATCCGCCAAACCGCCGCCCGTGTCCTGCGCTTGGAAGGCGAGGCCGTGGCCCGTATGGCCGACGCCCTGCCTGTCGATTTTGAAGCCGCGGTGGAGGCGATCCTTGCCGTCAAAGGGCGCGTGATCATTTCCGGCATGGGCAAATCCGGCCATATCGCCCGCAAGATCAGCGCTACCCTCGCCTCAACAGGTACACCCTCCTACTTCGTGCATCCTGCCGAAGCCAGCCATGGCGATCTGGGCATGATTACGCCTGGGGATCTGTGCATTCTGATCTCCAATTCCGGCGAAACGTCGGAACTGGGCGATATCGTCGCCCATGTCGCGCGGTTTTCGATTCCGATGATCGGAATATCGAAAAATCCAGACAGCACGTTGATGAAAGCCGCCGATATGCAGCTGGTTTTGCCAAATGAACCAGAGGCTTGCATCATCGGAATGGCCCCGACGACCTCGACCACGCTGGCCCTGGCGCTTGGCGATGCTCTGGCTGTTGCGGTTATGGAACGGCGTGGCTTCGTGGCGGAAAACTTCCGTACGTTTCATCCCGGCGGCAAGCTTGGCGCGCAACTTGCGACCGCCACGCAGCTCATGCATTCGGGCAATGCGCTGCCGCTGGTTCCCTCTGACATGGCGATGCCGGACGTGCTGCTTGTGATGACCGAAAAGGGCTTTGGCATCGCGGGTGTCACCGAAGGGGGCAAATTGACCGGGGTCATCACCGACGGTGACTTGCGCCGCAATATGGACGGGCTGATGGGCAAGACCGCCGGTCAGGTCGCAACCCAGAACCCCCGCGCGATTTCCCCCGAGACGCTGGCCGCCGAAGCCGTGGGCCTGATGTCAGGCCGGATCACGGCGCTGTTCGTGCTGGACGAAACCGGCAAACCCCTTGGCCTTCTGCATATCCACGATTGCCTGCGCGCCGGCGTTCTCTGACCTTCAGATCGTATACCCGACCAGGAACCGCCCAAGCAGCGGCTGGCTCGCCGCGCCAAGCGACCGGGCGTCGGCTCCAACGGTTCCAGCTTCGACAACTGGCCGTTCCAGTCCGGTGAAATCAAGCTTGTCAAAGTTCGCACGCACATCTTCGACAAGCGCGCTTCGCAGGTGTTCTGGCATCCACCCGTCTATCTTGATTGCCTCAAAGTCGATCACCGCCATGGCCGAATGTGCAGCGCGAGCAATGGCATTTGCAGCCTCTGCGGTCCATTCGTGCAGCAAGGTCTCGGGAATGTCCCACCCCTCGGGGCTGTGCCACAGCATTCCGCTGTCCAGCCCTGCCTCGGTCAGACGGCGTTCCAGCACCACCAGCGACGCCAGGTCCATCAGCTGCCGTTGCTGTCCGCCAAGGTCCAGCACCGGCATCGGGCCGATCGCCCCGGCATTGCCCGTTCGGCCGGTAAACAGAGTGCCATTCAGAACCACCCCGCCGCCGATGAAGAAGGCTATGAAGATATGCAGGAAATTCGCGGGCTGTTCGCCGGTGCCGAAGACCAGTTCGGCGCTACAGGCGGATGTGGCGTCGTTCTGAAGATAAACCTGCATGTCCAGCGCGTCCGATAACTCCGCCAGCAGATCACGGCTCTGCCAAGCGGCCATCTTGCCTGGTTCCACACCGATCATGCGGGCCCAGTCCCACAATTGGAACGGAATAGCGATGCCAAGCCCGGCAATGCGCGGGCGCTGGTCGGCGGGTAAGGAAGATCGAAGCTCTTCCACGGCGCCCAGGGAAAACGCCAGAACGTCACTGAAATCAGGATAGGCATATATCTGTTTCCGCCGCGCGATGATCTGGCCCAGAAAATCCGTCAGAATCATCTCTGCCGATCTGCGACCGACCTTGAGGCCAAGGAAATAAGCCCCTTCCGGGTTCAACCGCATTGGTACCGACGGTTGGCCAACCTTGCCGCGCATCGGTTCGCCTTTCAGCAACAGCCCCTCGACTTCCAGGCTGCGCATGATCACCGACACCGTCTGCGCCGACAATCCCGTTAGCCGCGCGATCTCGGCCTTGGCAAGCGCCCCATGGCGCCGAATCAGCGTCAGCACCAGGCGTTCGTTCTGCGCCCTCATGCCGGTCTGATTCGTGCCGCGTGTTTCCTTGCTGGCAACAGCCTGCACTGGTTTTTCAGTGGTATCGGTCATGGTGCTCTCCCCATTGGGATATTGTGTGGCGCAAGGCAAGTCGTCAATAATTAAATAAGAGTGATTTATTTATTGACACCGGACCGAGACTCAGGGCATTCAGTTGTCCATGGGGCGATGAGGCGCCCTTTGAGAATTTTTTGGGAGGAAGATATGACCAAGACCTTCAAGGCCCTTATGATGGGTGGTGCCGCTGCACTGGCAATGACCGGGGCAGCGCACGCGGATGCGCATGGCGACGCAGTCACCGCGTGCCTGATCACTAAGACGGACACCAACCCGTTCTTCGTGAAAATGCGCGAAGGCGCGACCGAGGCTGCCGAGGCCGCAGGCATCAACCTGCAAACCTATGCCGGTGCGATCGACGGTGACGTTGAAAGCCAGGTAGCAGCGGTTGAAACCTGCATCGCTGCCGGTGCGTCCGGTATCCTGATCACGCCGTCCGACTCCCGCGCCTTGGCGCCGGTGATCGGCCAGGCACGTGAAGCTGGCCTTCTGGTCATCGCGCTCGACACCCCGTTCGAACCTGCGGACACCGCTGACGCTACTTTTGCGACCGACAACTTCGAAGCCGGCCGCCTGATCGGCGCATGGGCCGCCGCAACGCTTGGCGACGCGGCTGCTGACGCCCGCATTGCCCTGCTTGACCTGAACCCGTCGGAAGTGTCCGTCGACTATCTGCGGGACCAGGGCTTCCTGACCGGTTTCGGCATTGATGTGATGGACCCGACCGACATCGGCGACGAAACTGATGAGCGGATCGTCGGCAACGACGTCACCAACGGCAACGAAGAAGGTGGCCGGACCGCGATGGAGAACCTGCTTCAGATCGATCCGTCGATCAACGTTGTCTACACCATCAACGAACCTGCCGCAGCCGGTGCCTATGCCGCGCTTCAGGCCTTTGGTCTTCAGGATCAGGCCCTGATCGTGTCGGTTGACGGTGGCTGTGCCGGTGTCCGTGACGTGGCCGCCGGTGTCATCGGCGCAACCTCGATGCAGTTCCCGCTGCGCATGGCATCGCTTGGGATCGAGGCGATTGCACAGTTTGCCGCTGACGGCAGCCTGCCCGAGAACTCCGAAGGGCTCGATTTCTTCAACACCGGTGTGATGCTGGTCACGGATAGCCCGGTTGACGGCATCGACTCGATTACGTCGGAAGAAGCACTGGAACTTTGCTGGGGCTAATCCCTGCAACACTCCTCGGGGCGGCGATCATGGCCGCCCCACCCTTTATACCCCCAAAATCATTGCCGCATTCCCGCCTGACCCGCATGGTGTAGGCGGATGTGGATTTGGTCGAAGAGGATGACATGGCGGATCAACAAAACACGCCGGGCCAGGATTTCGAACGTGTCCTGACCTCCAGCGATACATCCGTTGCAGAATTCGAAGACAGCCATCGCGGCGTGGTTGGCACGCTTCAGCACATTCTGCACGGAAACCCCACCTTGGTGCCTGTAATCGTTCTGGTCGTCGCCGTTCTGGCGTTTGGCCTGATTGCAGGCGACCGGTTCTTCACACCGTTTAACCTGACACTGATCATGCAGCAGGTCTCGATCATCGGGATCCTCGCAGCGGCACAGAGCCTGGTGATCATTACCGCCGGCATCGACCTGTCAGTCGCGGCCATCATGGTGTTGATGAGCGTCATTTCCGGCAAACTGGCCGTGGAGTTGGGCGTTCCCGCGCCGCTGGCCTTGCTGATCGGCTTTGCAGGCGGCATCGGGGCGGGATACATGAACGGCTTGCTGATCACCAAGGTCAAGCTGCCGCCCTTCATCACCACGCTCGGCACATGGAACATCTTCTTTGCGCTGAACCTGTGGCTGTCCGGCGCGCAGTCCATTCGCGGTCAGGATATCGACGAAGCCGCGCCGCTGCTGAAGTTCTTCGGGCAAAGCATCGCGGTCGGGTCGGCGCGCATCACCTATGGCGTGCTGTTGATGGTCGTGATTTTTGCCGGGCTTTGGTATCTGTTGAACAAGACCGCGTGGGGTCGTCACGTCTACATGATCGGCGACGACAAAGAGGCCGCGGAACTGGCCGGTATCCGGACCGACCGGACATTGCGGCAGGTCTACATGCTGGCGGGCTTTATCTGCGCGTTGGCGGCATGGGCGTCGATCGGGCGTGTGGGTTCGATTTCTCCGCAGAGCTTTTACGAAGGCAACCTTGAAAGCATCACCGCCGTGGTGATCGGGGGCATCTCGCTATTTGGCGGGCGCGGCTCAATCATGGGGGCACTGTTTGGCGCATTGATCGTTGGCGTGTTCCAATCGGGCCTTCGTTTGGCTGGTGTGGACGTGCTGTGGCAGGTCTTTGCCATCGGCTGGCTTATCATCATCGCGGTCGCGGTCGACCAATGGATCAGAAAGGTTTCGGCATGACAGACCCAATCTTGCAAGCCCGCGGGCTGGTCAAACGCTATGGCCGCGTCACCGCGCTGGACAACGCCGATTTCGATCTGTTGCCTGGGGAAATCCTGGCTGTGATCGGCGATAACGGGGCCGGGAAATCCTCGCTCATCAAGGCAATTTCCGGCGCGGTCACACCTGATGAAGGCCGGATCACGCTGGAAGGGCAGGAGGTCAGCTATAGCTCGCCGCTTCAGGCGAGAGAGGCCGGCATTGAATGCGTCTACCAGACTTTGGCACTCAGCCCCGCGCTGTCGATCACCGATAACATGTTCGTTGGCAGGGAGCTGAGAAAGCCCGGCTTCATGGGCAAATACATGGGGATGCTGGACAGCAAGGCGATGGAGGAGTTCGCCCGAGAGAAGTTGTCGGAACTTGGCCTGATGACGATTCAGAACATCAATCAGGCAGTGGAAACCCTGTCCGGTGGTCAGCGGCAGGGCGTGGCAGTGGCACGCGCGGCGGCCTTCGGGTCCAAGGTGATCATCCTCGACGAACCCACAGCCGCGCTTGGCGTCAAGGAAAGCCGTAAGGTGTTGGAGCTGATCCAGGACGTCAGGTCGCGCGGCACACCTGTGGTTCTGATCAGCCACAACATGCCGCATGTGTTCGAAGTAGCCGACCGGATTCACATCCACCGATTGGGCAAGCGGCTAGCGGTCGTGAACCCGAACGAGGTCAGCATGTCTGATGCCGTGGCCCTGATGACAGGAGCAATGCAGCCCGATGACATCGCGGCCTGAAGACACCGCCCAAACCACGCTGCCACATCTGCTTGCACTTACGGGCTCACGCAAGTTGATCGCGGTTGCTGGGCCGCCGGGATCGGGGAAATCCTCGGTCTCGGCGGCGCTGTGTCTGGCGTTGCAGAACGCCGGACGGTCGGCGGCGGTTGTGCCGATGGACGGGTTTCACCTTGATAACGCGGTGTTGATGCAACGCGGAATTCTGGCGCGCAAAGGCGCGCCTGCCAGTTTCGACGCGTTGGGGTTCGTGCATATGGTGCGCCGGATCGCAGCGGGAGAGGACGTGATTTACCCCGTCTTTGACCGCGAACGCGACATCGCCATCGCGGGCGCGGCGCATCTTCCGTCTGATACGGAATTTGTTCTGTTCGAAGGCAACTACCTGCACCTAAGAGACGCCCCGTGGTGCGATCTGATGCCGCTTTGGACTCTGTCCATAGCCATCGAAACCCCGCGCGAAGCGCTGGCCAATCGGTTGTTGCAGCGTTGGCTGGATCATGGTTTGCCCAAGTCGCAGGCCATCGCACGGCGGGATGCGAACGACATGCCCAATGCCGATCTTGTGCTGTCCAGTAGCCTGCCCGCCGACCTGACCATTTCCAACTGATCGAAGGACCGAAGACCCATGATCCTCTGCTGTGGCGAAGCCTTGATTGACATGATTCCCAGTCCGACCCTAGAAAGCGGACGGGATGGGTTTGTGCCCCATTCGGGCGGGGCGGTCTTTAATACCGCCATTGCGCTGGGACGCCTTGGGGTGCAGACCGGGATGGTCACGGGTCTGTCGACCGACATGTTTGGTCAGCAACTGGCCGATGCGCTGCGCGCCAGCCATGTGGATGTAAGTCGTGTGATCCAGTCCGACCGCCCGACGACGCTGGCCTTCGTCAAACTGACCGATGGGCACGCCACGTATTCCTTCTTCGATGAGAACACCGCCGGGCGCATGATCCGGCCCGAGGATCTGCCCGATCTGACGGACGAGGTCAGTGCGCTGTTTTTTGGCGGCATCAGCCTGGCCGTGGAACCCTGCGCCGACACCTATGCCGCTCTGGTTGAGCGCGAAGGCGCGGGTCGCGCTGTGATGATGGACCCAAACATTCGACCCGGTTTCATCAAGAATGCCGACCGTTACCGGGATCGGCTGGCGCGGATGTTGCGGTTGACCGATATCGTCAAGGTTTCGGACGAAGATCTGAACTGGATCTACCCAGGCCCCGAGTCGCTTCAGGCCAAGCTGGACATGTTGCGGGGCACCGGGCCCAAAATCGTCGTCCTGACTCGTGGGGGCGAAGGGGCTACCGCCTATCTGTCTGATGGAACGGACGTGAGCGTCGCCGCCGAACGCGTCACGGCAGTGGACACTGTTGGTGCAGGCGACACGTTCAACGCCGGAGTTATGGCCAGCCTGTCGGAACAAGGCGTGCTAACCAAAACCGGGGTATCAGAGGTCAGCGCAGATCAGATGCGCAGTGCTTTGACCCTCGCGGCAAAGTCCGCCGCGATCACCGTCAGCAGGGCAGGGGCCAACCCGCCATGGCGGGAAGAACTGTAAGCCTGCGCAGTTGCGGATTGCCAGCCCTGCCCAAAACACGTCATAAATGACGTCTCTGGCAGGAGGTGATGATGGCGAAGCGTTCGACCGTGAAAGATGTGGCCCGCGAGGCCGGGGTCAGCGTTTCGACTGTTGATCGGGCCCTGAACGGTCGCATGAAAGTGCGAGAGGAGACCCTGCGCAAAATCGCCGAGGCCGCGCACAAGGTTGGATACCACGCGCGCGGGTTGATTGAACATCGGATGGCGCCGGACCGACCCAAGATGCGGTTAGGCTTTGTGCTCCTGAAACCCTCACAGGCGTTCTATCAGCTATTTTCGAAGGAAATCGAAAAGGCCGTCGCGGCCCGAACGGATATCGAAGGGCAGGCCGTTATTCGCTATGCCAAGTCGCAAGCCCCAGAGGAATTTGCCAGCCTGATGGAAAGCCTTGGGCGCAGAGTGGACGCGCTGGCCTGCGTGGCTGTGAACCACCAAAGCCTGAACCGCGTGGTCCAGGATCTGCAAGCCAAGGGCGTTCCGGTCTTTTCGCTGTTGAATGACTTTGCCCAAGGTATCCGGCGCTACTACGTGGGGTCAAACAATGTGAAAGTCGGGCGTGTTGCGGCATGGATGATCTCCAGATCGGTCAAGCAACCCGGCAAACTGGCGCTGTTCGTCGGCGGCAACCGATGGCATGGACATGACCTTCGCGAAGTGGGGTTTCGGTCTTTCATCCGCGAAAATGCGCCTGCGTTGCCTGTGCTTGATACGCTGGTCAACCTGGAAACGCGCGAGCTGACCTATGAGGCGACGCTCGATCTCTTGACGCGTCATCCCGACCTGCGCGGAATCTTTATCGCGGGGGGCGGAATGGAGGGCGCATTTGCGGCTTTGCGGGAAATGCGCCAGCCACATGAGGTTGCTTTGGTGGTCAATGAACTGACGGATGACAGCCGCGCTGCATTGGCGGATGGCTATGCCGTCATGGCGATTGCCACGCCTCTTGATACCCTGTGTACCGACCTGATCGAGCTGATGGTTCATGCGGTTCAATCAAGCGAAGACACTGTAGTAGGACAACATTTTCTGCAATCGCGCATCTATCTTCCAGAGATGATTTAGTGACGTAAAAACGTCATTTTTGCGCACGCAGAAAACGTCATTTATGACCAAAAATAAGCGACACCGATTGACGGAATCGTCGCCTTCCAACAGCTTTCCCAACGTCAGCTGCTGCATTCACAGCTTGGCATAGGGAGGATGAATGTTTTTTTCGTTGAACCAGGTTACAGCCCCTCAGCTAGGGTTTGTCGAGTTTCTGGAACTCGCCAAACGCGTTGGCTGCGACGGTGTTGAACTGCGCAACGATTTGAACAGATCTCTTTTCGACGGCATTGATCCGGGGGAAGCAGGGGCGATGGCCCGGGACCTTGGGCTGCGCGTAGTGGCGCTGAACCATATCTGCGCATTCAACTCTTGGCCGCCGGAACAATCCCCCAGTGCCAGGGGCCTTCTGGAAGCAGCGGTTGCCTGTGGCGCCGAGGCCGTGTCCTTCACCCCCCGCAATGATGGAATCGGATGTGCGAACGGTGAACGGCAGGCTAATCTGAGGATTGCAATCAAGACGCTTCTGCCGCTGTTGAAAGAAGTCGGGATGATCGGCCTGATCGAACCGCTTGGTTTCATGACATCGTCGCTGCGCAGCAAAGCAGAGGCCGTTGCCATAATCGACACGCTGGATGCCAAAGAACATCTCAAGATTGTGCACAACACCTTTCACCACTTCCTGGATGGCGAGGGTGAACTGTTCCCAGACCATACGGCACTGGTGCAGATCTCGGGTGTGGTGAACGATACGCTGACTCGATCCGACATGCGCGATGAACACCGCGTTTTCGTCGATGAGCACGATCAGCTTGGAACAGTAGAACAGATCTCCGGCCTTGTTGCCGGGGGATATCGCGGGCCGCTGTCTTTTGAATGCTTCTCTCCTGATGTTCAGGAAAGTGACAGCATCGAAGAGGGGCTCAAAGGATCAATTGAATTCATCGCATCGCATCTAAGGGCCACAGCGGCCTGAGTGGTGCGTGAAATCGCCCCTTACGGGGCTTCCGGCTAGAGAAATGGTGTGCCGGACACCGAACTTGGGAGGATACCTGATGAAAAAGACCTTGATTGCAGCAACGGTTGCCGCCAGCGCAACCCTGACCGGCATGGCAGCCCCGGCGCTGGCCGATGGCGAGCGTTATGTTCTGGTAAGCCACGCACCCGACAGCGATAGCTGGTGGAACACGATCCGCAACGGCCTTGCGCTGGCGGGCGACCAGATGGGCGTTGAGATCGAATACCGCAACCCCCCCACCGGTGACCTTGCCGACATGGCGCGGATCATCGAGCAGGCAGCCGCGTCCGGCCCTGATGGCATCATCACCACGCTGGCAGACTATGACGTGCTGTCCGGCCCGATCCGCAACGCGGTGGATTCCGGTGTTGACGTGATCATTATCAACTCTGGTACGCCTGATCAGGCCCGCGAAGTCGGCGCTCTGATGTATGTCGGTCAGCCCGAATATGATGCAGGCTACGCAGCTGGTCTGCGCGCAGCCGGTGATGGCGTGGAAAGCTTCCTTTGCGTTAACCACTACATCTCCTCGCCGTCCTCCACCGAGCGGTGCCAGGGCTTTGCCGACGGACTTGGCGTCGAGCTTGGCAGCCAGATGATCGACTCGGGCCAGGACCCGGCCGAAATTCAGAACCGTGTTCTGGCCTACCTGAACACCAACCCTGAAACTGACGCCATCCTTACCCTCGGGCCGACCTCTGCTGACCCGACCATCCTGGCGCTGGAACAGAACGGCATGGCCGGCGAGATCTACTTCGGCACCTTCGACCTGGGCGAGAACATCGTTCAGGGCCTGCGTGACGGCGTGATCCAGTGGGGCATCGATCAGCAGCCCTTCCTTCAGGCCTACCTGCCGGTGATCGTCATGACCAACTACCACCGCTATGGCGTGCTTCCCGGCAACAACATCAACTCGGGCCCCGGTTTCGTGACCGCAGACGGGCTTGAGATGGTGGAACGCTTCGCGGGCGAATACCGCTAATCTTACTAAGAAGACTCTCCCTGGCGAAGGGTGGCAGGACGCTGCCCTTCGCCTCTTCTAAACTGGGATTCGTCATGAAGCCCTTCAACACGCGGAGTGTTTACCAATGACAAACACCGCTCAGAATTCTGTGCAGGACGAACGCGTCAAGGAGATTTCCTCCTTCCGCAAAGCCCTGATCCGCCCCGAACTCGGCGGCATCTGCGGCACGGTAATTGTTTTTCTGTTCTTCGCCATCTTTGCCGGTAACAGCGGCATGTTCAATTCTCAGGGCATCCTGAACTGGAGCACCGTTTCCGCCCAGTTCATGATCATTGCCGTGGGGGCGTGCCTTCTGATGATCGCTGGTGAATTCGATCTGTCCGTTGGCTCCATGATCGGTTTTGCCGGCATGATGATCGCAATCTTCTCTGTAACGCTTGGCTGGCCAGTCTGGCTTGCCATCATTCTCGCCTTCCTGATCTGCATGAGCATTGGGGCGCTGAACGGCTATATCGTCGTCAAAACCGGCCTACCGTCCTTCATCGTGACCTTGGCCTTCCTGTTCATCCTTCGTGGTTTCACCATTTTCATCCCTCAGCAGTTGCAGAACCGGACCATCATTGGGGGGATTTCCGAGGTTGCCGAGGGCGATTGGCTTGCCCCGCTGTTTGGTGGTCAGATCGGAGGCTGGTTCTTCGAATTCCTTGGCGAACGTGGCTGGATCGAGGTGTTCGAACGCGGCACGCGTGCTGGCGAGCCGGTGGTCGATGGCATCCCGATGTTGATTGTCTGGGCTATCGTTCTGGTGATCTTCGGTCACTTCCTGCTGACCCGCACGCAATTCGGAAACTGGATCTTTGCAGCCGGTGGCGATGCAGAGGCGGCCCGGAACTCTGGTGTTCCCGTCAATGCCGTGAAGGTCAAGATGTTCATCATGACCGCATTCTGCGCCACGGTTTTCGCGACTTGCCAGGTGATGGAATTCGGCTCCGCGGCTGCTGACCGCGGCATCCTGAAAGAGTTCGAAGCCATCATCGCGGTGGTTATCGGTGGTGCTCTTCTGACCGGCGGCTACGGATCGGTCATCGGGGCGGCGCTTGGTGCGCTGATCTTTGGTGTGGTTCAACAGGGCCTTTTCTTCACCGGTGTGGAAAGCTCGCTCTTCCGGGTGTTCCTGGGTGTCATCCTGCTGCTCGCGGTGATCCTGAACACCTATATTCGCCGCCTGATCACGGGGGAACGTTAAGATGACAAGTGAACACGCTCCCATCATCGAGATGCGCAAAATCGAAAAGCACTTCGGTTCGGTCATTGCCCTTGCCGGTGTGTCGGTCGATGTCTTCCCGGGCGAATGCCACTGCCTTCTGGGCGACAACGGTGCAGGCAAATCGACCTTCATCAAGACCATGTCTGGCGTTCACAAGCCGACGGCGGGTGAAATCATGTTCGAAGGCAAGCCGATGCATTTCGCAGACCCGCGCGATGCAATCTCGGCCGGGATCGCAACTGTGCACCAGCACCTGGCGATGATCCCGCTGATGTCGGTTAGCCGCAACTTCTTCATGGGCAATGAACCGGTGAAGAAGGTCGGTCCGCTGAAGCTTTTTGACCATGAGTACGCGAACAAAGTGACCATGGAAGAAATGCGCAAGATGGGCATCAACCTGCGCGGGCCGGATCAGGCCGTGGGCACATTGTCGGGCGGTGAACGTCAGACCGTGGCTATTGCGCGGGCCGTCCATTTCGGTGCCAAGGTTCTCATTCTCGATGAACCGACCTCGGCGCTTGGTGTGCGGCAGACTGCAAACGTTCTGGCGACGATCGACAAAGTGCGCAAGCAAGGCATTGCCGTGGTGTTCATCACCCACAATGTGCGGCATGCGATGGCAGTCGGTGATCGCTTCACGGTTCTGAATCGGGGCAAGACCCTGGGCACCGCGCAACGCGGTCAGATCACACCGGAAGAGTTGCAGGACATGATGGCCGGTGGCCAAGAACTGGTCGCATTGGAAGGTTCGCTCGGCGGAACCGTCTGACAAAGAGCCAGATCGGTGGCGTGGGATGCACGCCACCGATCGAATTCCAACACTATACAAAGGTTCAGGAGAGCGAGATGACCGTTCGTTTTGGGGTACTAGGTGCAGGCCGCATCGGGCAGGTTCACGCCCGCGCCATCGCCTCCGTGGATGGGGCACGCCTGGTGGCGATTGCCGAACCGATGGAGGCCGCGGCCAAGGCGGCTCAGGCCAAATTTGGATGCGATTTGCGCACGATTGATCAGGTCGCGGCATCGGATGACATCGACGCGGTCGTGATCTGTACGCCAACCGACACTCATGCTGACCTGATCGAGCAATTCGCCCGTGCGGGAAAGGCTGTCTTCTGTGAAAAGCCCGTCGATCTAAGCGTGGACCGCGTGAAGCAGGCATTGGCCACGGTCGAGGAAAGCGGTGCGACACTGATGGTTGGCTTCAACCGTCGTTTCGACCCCGATTTCATGGCGGTAAAGGCAGCGATTGATGAGGGCCGTATCGGGAATGTGGAAATGGTCACGATCACCAGCCGCGATCCGGGAGCGCCGCCCTATGAGTATATCAAGGTGTCTGGCGGCATTTTCCGGGACATGATGATCCACGACTTTGACATCGCCCGCTGGCTGCTCGGCGAGGAAGTGGAAACGGTCATGGCGCAGGGGTCTGTCCTGACCGACCCCGAGATTGGAAAACTGGGCGATTTCGACAGCGCCAGTGTGATCCTGCGTACGGCTAGCGCCAAGCAGGCCGTTATCACCAATTCGCGCCGTGCCGCATATGGCTATGATCAACGGATCGAGGTGCTTGGATCGACCGGATCCGTAAGTGCGCAAAACCAGCATGAAGCAAATATCGAGGTGGCGAATGCAGAGGGCTATTGCCGTCCGCCACTGCTGAATTTCTTCATGTCCCGCTATGTTGCCGCCTATGCAAACGAGATCGCGTCGTTCGTCGCGGCGGTGGCAGAAGGAGTCCAAACGCCCACCACCGGGCAAGACGGGTTGAAGGCATTGGAACTAGCCGAAGCGGCTGTGATTTCGGCCCAGACCGGACAGGCGGTTCGGCTGAGCTGACAGATCGGGGCATCACGCCCCTGACCCAAATTGAAGGAGCGCTTTCATGAAGCCGCTTGATGTGATCACCATCGGCCGGTCCTCGGTTGATTTGTATGGCCAGCAGGTTGGTGGCCGGTTGGAAGATATGGGGTCTTTCCAGAAATACATTGGCGGTTCGCCCACCAATATCGCGGCGGGAACGGCCCGACTTGGTCTGCGCTCGGCGTTGATCACGCGGGTTGGCGACGAACATATGGGTCGCTTCATTCGCGAGGAATTGGTGCGCGAAGGTGTCGATGTTCGGGGCGTGAAGACGGACCCGGAGCGTTTGACTGCGCTGGTGCTGCTTGGCATCCGCGATCAGGATCAGTTTCCGCTGATCTTCTACCGGTCAGATTGTGCCGATATGGCGCTTTGCGAGGATGACATTGATCCGGCTTTCATCGGCGAAGCGCGGGCGGTCGTGGCCACGGGCACACATCTGTCGCATCCCCGGACCGAGGCTGCGGTGCTGAAGGCGCTTGGGCTCGCACGTGAATCAGGCGCGCAGACAGCGCTCGATATCGACTATCGTCCCAACCTTTGGGGTTTGGCAGGTCATGGTGATGGGGAAAGCCGTTTCATCGCGTCCGAGGCGGTCACGAAGAAGCTGCAATCGACGCTGCATCTGTTTGATCTGATCGTCGGCACGGAAGAAGAATTCCACATTGCAGGCGGCACGACGGATACGATCGCGGCACTGCGTGCGGTGCGCGCGGTATCGGGTGCAACGCTGGTGTGCAAGCGCGGGCCGATGGGTGCTGTGGCGTTTGAGGGCGACATTCCCGATAGCCTGGATGACGGTCAGACCGGCCCAGGCTTTCCCATTGAGGTGTTCAATGTTCTTGGGGCGGGCGACGGGTTTATGTCGGGGCTGTTGAAAGGCTGGCTTGACGGTGCAGACTGGCCCACGGCACTGACCTATGCCAATGCCTGCGGGGCTTTTGCGGTCAGCCGCCATGGCTGTACCCCCGCTTATCCAAGCTGGGAAGAACTGCAATTCTTCCTTGAACGTGGCGTGAAGAACGCGGCCTTGCGCAAGGATATGGTCCTGGAAAACGTCCATTGGTCTACCAATCGCAAGGGCGACTGGTCCTCGATCCGCAGCTTTGCCTTCGATCACCGGATGCAGCTGGAAGAACTGGAAGGCGCCACCAAGGACAAGATCGGCGCTTTCAAGGAACTGTGCCTGGATGCGGCGCTGAAGGTTGCGGACGGTCAGCCAGGTTACGGCATTCTGTGTGACGGACGGCTTGGGCGCGATGCGCTTTACAAGGCGACGGGCACTGGCCTTTGGGTGGGGCGGCCTGTGGAATGGCCGGGTTCGCGCCCCTTGGTGCTGGAACCCGAGATCGGGCCGGACTACGGGGGCCTCAACGAATGGCCGCTCGACAATGTGGTGAAGGTCCTGTGCTTCTGCCACCCGGACGACGATGCGGATATGTGGGCCCGGCAGGAAGACACGATTGTTCGGCTGTTCAACGCGGCGCGTCGCAACCGGCTGGAATTTCTGCTGGAGGTTATTCCGTCGAAAGTGGCCCCTGTAGATGATCAGACAACCGCGCAGATCATCCAGCGTTTCTACGATCTGGGTGTATACCCGGACTGGTGGAAGCTGGAGCCGATGACAACCGACGCCGGTTGGCAGGCGGCCTGCGACGCAATCACGCGCAACGATCCTTATACGCGAGGCATAGTTGTTCTTGGGCTGGCAGCGACCGAAGAAGCATTGCGCGAGAGCTTCAAGGTGGCTGCACGGTTCCCGCTCGTGAAGGGGTTTGCCGTCGGGCGCACGATCTTTGGCGCAGCGGCAGAGGCCTACATGAAAGACGCGATCACTGCAGGCGAAGCAGTCGATCAAATGGCAGACAATTACGCGCGTCTTTGCGCGATCTGGGACGAGGCCCGTGCGCGGGCGAAGGAGGTAGCATGACAACGATCCGACTGACTGCCGCGCAGGCGATGGTAAAGTACCTCGCCGCGCAGATGACGCCCGAGGGCGTGCCTTATATCGCCGGATGTTGGGCGATCTTCGGCCATGGCAACGTGGCTGGGTTGGGAGAGGCGCTGTATCATCAGCGCGATGCGCTGCCCACCTATCGCGGCCATAATGAACAGACTATGGCGCACACGGCAATTGCCTATGCCAAACAGCTGCGCCGTGACCGAGCGATGATGGTGACCAGTTCCATCGGCCCCGGCGCCACCAACATGGTGACGGCCTGTACGCTGGCTTATGTGAACCGTCTGCCGGTCCTTTTCGTGCCGGGCGATGTCTTCGCGCATCGTGGCCCCGATCCGGTGTTGCAGCAGCCCGAGAACTTTGCCGATGGCACCGTGACCGCAACCGACACGTTCCGGCCTGTCAGCCGCTATTTCGACCGGATAACCCGGCCCGAACAGCTGCTGACCGCACTGCCGCGCGCGATGCGGACGATGACGGATCCCGCCGATTGCGGGCCGGTGACGCTGGCTTTCTGTCAGGACGTGCAGGCCGAGGCTTTTGACTACCCCGAGGCGTTTTTTGAGCCACGCGTGTGGCACCGTCGTGAAGTACAGCCCGATCCGGCAGAGCTGGCGCGGGTGGCCGAGCTGCTGGAGAGCGCCGAAAATCCGGTCATTGTCGCGGGTGGCGGCACCCATTATGGCCATGCGACCGAGGCGCTTGCCGCCTTTGCCGAGGCGCATCAGATCCCCGTTGTTGAAACTCAGGCAGGCAAATCTGCCCTTCCCTGGGACCATCCGCTAAACCTTGGTCCCATCGGTGTGACCGGCGCGGAAAGCGCCAACAGGGTCTGCGCATCGGCGGATGTGGTGATTGGCGTGGGCACACGTTTCCAGGACTTCACCACCGGATCATGGTCGTTGTTCGCCAACCCGGCGCGTAAGCTCGTAAGCCTTAATGTGCAGGCCTATGACGCGATGAAACACGGGGCAGAACCCTTGTGCTGCGACGCGAAGGCGGGGCTTGTGGCACTGTCTGCGTCCCTTGGTGACAAGACCTTTGCCGCCCCGGACTCAGCGTTGAAAACCGACTGGTTCGCCAAAGTCGATCCGTTGACAGACGCGCCAGAGGAGGACGCGAACGCTCTGCCGACCGATATGCAGGTTGTTGGTGCGGTGCAGCGGTCCGCTGGCCCTGATACGGTCGTCATGTGCGCCGCCGGCACCATGCCGGGCGAGTTGCACAAGCTGTGGAAAGCAGGCCGTCCCGGCAGCTACCACATGGAATACGGGTTCAGCTGCATGGGCTACGAGATCGCGGGCGCGCTTGGCATCTGGATGGCCGAGCCCGAGCGCGACATCGTCTGCTTCACCGGCGACGGCACCTACATGATGGCCAACTCGGAGCTGGCCACGGCCTGCATGATGGGGGCAAAGTTCACGCTGGTGATCACCGACAACCGGGGCTTCGGCTGTATTAACCGGCTGCAGATGGGCACCGGTGGGGAAGAGTTTAACAATCTTCTCGACAAATCCCACCACGTGAACCCGTCGCAGATCGACTTTGTTGCGCATGCGGCCAGCATGGGTGCAAAAGCCGTGAAGGCAGGCAGCGTCGCAGAGCTGGAGGACCATCTGGCAAAGGCAAAGGACCATGACGGTGTCTACGCCATTGTACTGGATACCGACCCGTATCCCTCCACCCCCCATGGCGGCAGCTGGTGGGAAGTGGGTGTTCCCGAGGTCAGCACTCGCCCGCAGGTGAACGAAGCCCGCGCCAACTACGAAACCAAGCGCAAGACACAGCGCACCGTCTGAAAGCAAGACCAATGAGCGTCAAAATCGGGATCTCTCCCATAGCATGGCAGAACGACGACCTGCCGGACATTACCGCCGCCTATACGATGGAGCAGGCCCTG
Organism: Nioella aestuarii; assembly: GCF_050896395.1. Classification (NCBI taxonomy): domain Bacteria; kingdom Pseudomonadati; phylum Pseudomonadota; class Alphaproteobacteria; order Rhodobacterales; family Paracoccaceae; genus Nioella; species Nioella aestuarii. Next base: position 36,841 of record NZ_JBPBBA010000039.1, read on the forward strand.
CAAGAGGCCCGCGAGATCGGGTATACCGGCGTCGAGCGCGGCCAGCGTATGCCCCACGATACCGAGGGGCTGCGGGCCTATCTCGAGGCCAATGATCTGGCCCTCTGCGGCGGTTGGTGCTCGGGCAATACGCTGGTGAACAGCGTGGCCGAGGAATCTGCGGCGATCAGCCAGCAAGTGGAGCAGTTCGTGGCCCTTGGTGCGCCCTGCATTGTCTATGCAGAATGTTCAAACACCGTGCAGGGGATGCAAGGCGCACCGGTCAACAACCGCCCGAAACTGACCCGCGACGAGGTGTTGGCCTATGCGGCCAAGCTGACTGAAGTGGCGAAATGGGTCACGGGGCAGGGGATGCCCTTCGCATATCACCACCATATGGGGTCCATTATCGAAAGCGAAGATGATGTGAACTGGCTGATGGAAGGCTCGGGGCCCGAGCTTCAGCTATGTTTCGATACCGGCCATATGCTGTTTGGCGGCGGTGACGTCATGGCGGTCATGAACCGGTGGGCCGACCGCATCCATCACGTCCATTTCAAGGATATTCGCCCCGACGTCGTGAAGGATGTGCGCGACAATGACCGCAGCTTCCTTGACGCGGTGATTGCCGGCGCGTTCACCGTGCCCGGAGATGGCTGCATCGACTTCCAGGCGGTGGCCGACAAGCTGAAAGAAATGCAGTATGCAGGCTGGATCGTGGTCGAGGCGGAACAGGACCCTGCCAAAGCGCCCCCTTACGAGTATTCAAAACTAGGTTATGAGCATATCTTGACGGTCTGTGACCGTGCGGGGCTGACGGTACAGACCCGCGCCTGAGTTTTGAAAGGAACCGCCCATGTTTGACATGCGACACCCGTTTTTCCGGCCGCTCTGGATTCGGATTAGCACCGTCGTGTTCTGTTTTGCATGGGCGGCGATGGAACTTGCCCTGGACGAGGGCACCTGGGCGATGATCTTCGGGGCAATCGGTGGGTATACAGCCTATCACCTGCTGTATGCCTGGGTGCCTCCGGAAGAAGACGAGGACAATGACAATGGCTGACCTGCTGCTGAAACCCTTCGGCACCCATGGCAAGGTGCATCACGTCACACCCGCAACTGCCGGCTGGCGCTATGTGGGCTTCTCGCTCTACCGGCTGCGTGCAGGCGATGTGGTTGGCGAGTCGACCGGTGAAAACGAAGTGATCCTGGTAATGGTCGAGGGCAAAGCCACAGTCACTGCCGCCGGGCAGGACTGGGGTGAACTTGGTGACCGTATGAATGTCTTCGAAAAGACCCCGCCGCATTCGCTCTATGTTCCTAACGACAGCGACTGGAAGGCAACGGCAACAACGGACTGCACCATTGCAATCTGCGCTGCGCCGGGCAAAGGCGGGCACGCTGCTCGCCGCATCGGCCCTGACGGCATCAGGCTTACGGAACGTGGCAAGGGCACCAATACCCGCTACATCAACAATATCGCGATGGAGGCAGAGGATTACTGCGACAGCTTGCTGGTGACCGAAGTGTTCACCCCGGCGGGCCACTGGTCCAGCTACCCCAGCCACCGCCACGATGAAGACGATTTCCCCCGGATCACCTATCTGGAGGAAACCTATTACCATCGTCTGAACCCTTCTCAGGGCTTTGGCATCCAGCGAGTCTATACTGAGGACGGTACGCTTGATGAAACCATGGCCGTCAGCGACGGCGATGTGGTTCTGGTCCCGCGCGGGCATCACCCCTGCGGAGCGCCATACGGGTTCGAGATGTACTACCTCAACGTCATGGCAGGCCCCCGCCGCAACTGGCGGTTCCAGGCCGACCCGGCTGTTCAGTGGATCATGGACCGGGACGCCTAGGGCGACGAACCCCGGCGACCGAAATCAACCCCATCCGTGGTGTCGTCATCACGGATGGGGTTTTTGATTCGTCTTCTGATCGGCGATGACCTTGGAAAGGTCGAATCATCCCGGAAAACCAAAGCTCCTGACTCCGTTTCCGATTCTGTAATCGTATTTTTCACACGTATTTGTGTGTTATCGTTTGTTATGGGGGTTTGGGGGGTGTTATCGCTTTTTGACACGTTGAGGGTTTTTCGGCAGGGGCCGGGGTTTGTTCCGGTGGGGTCGGGTTTGGTGGGTGATGTGTAGCATATTGGTTTTGCTTCATTATTCTCCCCTTGTTATCCGATAACAAAGCCCCATGAGTTCGTGTTATTTGATTACGAACTCCGTGTTATCGCCTTTCCCTGCGCCGATATTGCCTGACCGCCGGGGGTTGGGCCAAGTGTTGGTCATCGGCAAACGCAACACCGCAGATGCCGCCCACCAACACCACAAACCGCGACACCCGCATCATCACATTCACCCCTCGTCCCAAGCGACACCATCAACCCA
>NZ_JBPBBA010000040.1:0-37159 GCF_050896395.1 Nioella aestuarii
GGCAGGGGCCTCGACTGCGGGAGCGGCCTCAGGCGCGGCGGCAGCAGCGGGCGCCGGTGCGGCAGAGGCGTCTTCACCCTCTTCCAGCAGCACCGCAATGGGCGTGTTCACTTTCACGCCTTCGGTGCCTTCGGCCACAAGGATCGGGCCCATTGTGCCCTCATCCACGGCCTCGAATTCCATCGTGGCCTTGTCGGTTTCGATTTCGGCGATGATCATGCCGGATTCGATGGTATCGCCTTCCTTGACCAGCCATTTGGCCAGCGTGCCTTCCTCCATGGTCGGCGACAGGGCGGGCATGAGAATTTCAGTTGCCATTGGTCTTGGTCCCCCCTCAGGCGTAAATGTCTGTCCAGAGTTCCTCTAGCGCGGGCTCGGGGCTCTCTTTTGCAAATTCGGCGCTTTCGTTCACCACGGCCTTGATCTCCTTGTCGATGGACTTGAGATCCTCTTCCGAGGCATGGCCACCGGTCAGCAGCAGCTGGCGCACATGTTCGATGGCGTCGCGTTCCTCGCGCATCTTCTGCACCTCCTCGCGGGTCCGGTATTTCGCCGGGTCCGACATGGAGTGGCCGCGATAGCGGTAGGTTTTGACTTCCAGGATGTAGGGGCCGTTTCCGGCGCGGCAGTGGGCCACGGCCTTTTCGCCAGCAGCCTTCACGGCCAGAACATCCATGCCGTCGACCGTTTCGCCGGGGATGCCAAACGGCGCGCCACGGGTGTAGATATCGGCGGTAGAGGTCGACCGGTTCTGTGCGGTGCCCATGGCGTACTGGTTGTTTTCAATGACGAAAATCACCGGCAGCTTCCACAGGGCGGCCATGTTGAAGGTCTCGTAGATCTGACCCTGGTTGGCGGCACCATCGCCGAAATAGGTGAAGGTAACGTTGTCGTTGCCCCGGTACTTGTCCGAGAAGGCAAGGCCCGCACCAAGCGGCACCTGTGCGCCAACGATGCCGTGGCCGCCGTAGAAATGCTTCTCTTTCGAGAACATGTGCATAGAGCCGCCCTTGCCCTTGGAATATCCGCCTTCGCGGCCCGTAAGCTCGGCCATCACACCCTTGGGGTCCATGCCGCACGCCAGCATATGTCCGTGATCGCGGTAGGAGGTGATGCGCTTGTCGCCTTCCTTGGCGGCGGCCTCCAACCCTACGACAACGGCTTCCTGGCCGATATACAGGTGGCAGAACCCGCCGATCAGGCCCATGCCATATAGCTGGCCGGCCTTTTCCTCGAATCTGCGGATCAGCAGCATCTCGCGGTAATATTCCAGCAGCTCTTCAGGCGAAACGTTTGGTTTTGCGGCAGATTTTGCTGTGCTTTTGCGCGCGGCCATGCCAGCCCCTCCTCTCGGTCAACAGAATAGTTTAACGTTGAACTATCTTTTAGCAGAGGCGGTTGGAAAAATCACGCATAGATTTTCCCCGCGTCAGTTTGCATGGGAAACCCTGCTATGCATGGTGGTCATGGGAGGGCTTAGGGCAGCACGATCTCGTCTGGCCGCATATACCCAAGCCGCTGGCGCGCCTGTTGGTCCAGCAAGTCGAGATCGAGATACTCGTCCGACAAACGACGTGTCAGCAGAACCATTTCCGCGGTTTCCGCGCGCAGGCCATCAAGCTCGGCGCGATAGACATCGCGTTCCGCTTCAATCTGAATGCGCCGGAACAGCCCGTAATCCCCCTGCACAGCGGCAAAGGTAAAATAGGCCCCGACCAAAAGGAGCCCCATGGGCAAGATAAGCCCCGAAAATGAGCGTCGTTTCTGCATCAAACTCTGCCGTGCCTCTGGCTCCGCCCGTCATTATGCGTGCGGTTGCAGGGAAGAATCGCACATCGCGGGGCAAAAGGGAATCCCCTGATTCGATTTGACCATGGGGCTCGGCAGAAAAGCGGTAGTCGGCCCGAACGAAAAAGGCCCCGTGCAGATCGCCGGGGCCTTCAAGGGTTCGGATCGTCTTTGTTACCCTGCGACCGAGGCGTCCCGGATAGACTGAATGGATGCATCCAGAACCGCATTGAACTGTTCGTCGGTCTGCTCGGCCGACAGCCCTTCGGTCAGGGCGCGGCTGAAGCTGGCGATCATGCCCGTCTGGCGTGACAGGCGGTCATTGGCTTCCTCGCGGTTATAGCCGCCCGACAGCGCCACGACCTTCAAAACGCGCGGGTGATCGACCAGCGGCCTATAGAGGTTATCAACCTCTGGCAGGGTCAGCTTCAGCATCACAATCTGATCGTCTGCCAGAGCATCGAGATGCGCGAGGATCACGTCGCGCAGCATCTCTTCGGCCTCGGCTTTGTCAGCGATGGTGATGGTGACTTCGGGCTCGATGATCGGCACCAGCCCCTTGGCGAGGATCTGCTTGCCCACCTCGAATTGCTGTTCCACGACGGCCTTGATCCCCGCCGGGTTCGCCGCCGAAATAACAGACCGCATTTTGGTTCCATAGACGCCATTGGCAACGGCGCGGTCCAGCAGCGTGTCAAGATCGGGCATCGGCTTCATTACCTGACAGCCGTTTTCCTCAGCCTCGAGACCCTTGTCGACCTTGAGGAAGGGCACCACACCGCAATCTTCCCATAGATACTGGGCCGAGGGTTTGCCGCCGATCTGCCGGTCCATTGTCATCTCGAACAAGATCGCGCCAACGACCCGTTCACCGTTAAACGCGGGCGATTGCACGATCCGGGTGCGCATTCCGTGGACCAGATCGAACATCTCAGCGTCGGAGCTGTAGGCATCTTCGCTTACCCCATAAAGCCGCAGCGCCTTGGGCGTGGACCCGCCGGACTGGTCAAGAGCAGCAATAAAGCCCTGTCCGTTACGGATAAGGTTGGTTTGGTCCTGGTTCGGCATGATCAATCCTCGGCAATCTGACACGACCGGTAAGCCGGGCGCTTTCGTGCCCGGTGATAGGACAGGCTCCGCCCGGCTTCAATTCTGGTTACGCTAACAGGGCGCTTAAGTCCGCCGGTTCCGGGCTATTCGCTGCTTTCTGTAGCAAACCAGACGGCGTTTGCCTGATCGTGGATTTCGGCAAGCGTGTTGGCCCAGAGAAGTGCGTCCTCTGCGGACATTCTGCTGCCCATTGCTTCCAGTTCATCGACGATCAGGGCGGCCCCGGAATCGCCAGAGGCAAGTGCCAAGAGGGCGTAGAAATAGGCGTCCGAATAGCGTCTTGCGGCACCCAGACCGGACAGCGCATCCTGCGCGCGGCCACGCAGCTCCCGCCCGGTTTCATCCCCCGAAAGCATCAGATCGCCCCCGTCTTCCTCCTGCAGTTCCAACAGGTCGAGAAGCGGCAGCTCTGCCTCGAGCCGGTCCAGATGGGCAAAGGCCATCCGGTCGCCCTGCGCAGCCGCATTGCGGGCGATCTGATAGGCAAAGGCCGGGTCCAGATCGTCCAGCCCATCCAATGCCATGGCCAGCGCCTGCGGATTGCCGGTTTCCAGCAGCGGCGTCAGCAGCGCCATCGCCATCTCTGCATCGCGTGGTGCGCCAATCCCGGTCAGGAAGGCCGTGGCATAGCGCAACAGATCCGCGTCCCCAAGCTCAACCGCGCCGCCCGCCATCCAATCTTGCAGCATTGCGGCATCGGCAGCGCTGATCCGGCTGTCGGGCCGGTCCGCATCGGTGAACAGCATGGGCGACAGCGCGGCGACGAAAGGCCCGAAATCCTCGAACAGATCTTCATCCAGCCGCACGGGCGCTTCGGGCGCAAACTCCAGCCGCAAGCTGCCGGGATTGGCGGCAAACCGGGCGAAGGTTGCGGCGCTGGCCTCGATAAAGGCATAGGCGGCCTCGTCCTCTCGGGGCTGTTCTGCACAGCGGGGGCAGGAGACTGGCCCTCCTCATCGCCCTTGCCGTCCGATGGGGCCTCGGGCGCCGGGGCAGGGGCCTGGGCCGGATCGACATAGCGGGGCAGCAATTCGTCAACCAGCGCGGCGACGATCACATCCGGCACCAGCATCATCGGAGGGATTTCCGCTGCGATCACCGGCCAATAGCCCTGATCGGTCACTTCTATCTCTGCATAGGCGAGGTCTGCGACCGGTTCTTCGGTCTCGAAATTCACAGCGAAGTAGCTGAAGTCAACATGCGCGCGCAGTTCTGCCATTCCGGCAGTGTCCGCCAGAATGTCCAGCGTAAGCCCGGAGCTGGCATAGTCGTATTCCAGGCGCATCTGCCCCCGGTCCAGCACCAGCTCAGTGATGCCGATCTCTGCCAGGTCTTCGCGTTCACGCGCACTCAGACAGCCATCGTCCAGTTCAAATCCCAGAATATCGATATCAAGCGCGCCGTAGGCAATCTGGTCGAGCGGCGCAGTGGTGATCACGGCGCGGTCCAGGAAAATCGTGCAGGCAGGCTCGGATTATGGCGTCATTTCCAGCCCGGTCAGGATCACACGGCCATCGAGCGGGCGAATATCCATATGTGCATAGGTCACCTCGGCCACGCCGCGCAACGCGTTGACGGCGATCTGAGCGCCCATATTGGCCAAACGATCGAGCGTCAGCAGATCCATCAGCGTGACGGGTTCCGCGCGGGCGGGAAAGGCCAGAAGGGGGACAAGGGCGCTGGCGGATAGAAGGGAAAGGCGTGTCATGGCAATGTCTCCATGGTCGGGAATGAAAAAGGGCAGATGCGGTCAGGAAACCCCATCCGCCCCATGTCTGGCAACCGGTTTGATCTTGCGCACCCCATTCCGTCGAAACCCCGCCAACGGGACCGAAGCAGGCGGTCGCAGTCGCGGTTATTGAGCGCCCTTCGCAGATGGCGTACCAAAATGACAGCCGTTCTTTTCCAGCGGCCGGATGTCAGGAAAGACCCAAGACAGATGATTGCCTATGTCACCGTCGGTGCAGATGATCTGCGACGCGCAAAACGCTTTTATTCCGCGTTCCTGCCTGCCTTGGGGTACCAATTGTCAGAGGGTCCAGAGGGGCTGAGCTTTGCCCTGCCGGTCGCGCCCGGTCAGCGGGCCATCTTGCCGGATTTCTACGTCAAGCCCACCTTCGATGGCCGCCCCGCATCGGCTGGCAACGGGTCCATGGTGGCGTTCGAAGCACATACGCAGAAAGAGGTTCGCGACCTTCACGAGGCCGCGCTGTCCGCCGGCGGATCAGACGAGGGCCAGCCGGGATTTCGCCAAACCTACGGGCCGCACTTCTATGTGGGCTATCTACGCGACCCTCAAGGCAACAAGATCGCACTCTTTTCCAGCAACCCAGATGAGCCGGGGCGAGACGGGTAGCGCGACAAGACTGCACTCTGCCGTCGCCTGTCTTGATCCTGCCGATCCGTCCAAATGGGGATCGGCAGGGCCGTTTTGCCTGCCGTCTATCGGTCGTTCAGCCTTCCAGTGCAGCGACTCCGGGCAAGGTTTTGCCTTCCATCCATTCCAGGAATGCGCCGCCTGCGGTCGAGATATAGGTGAACCGGTCCGCCGCGCCAGCCTTGTTCAGCGCCGCGACCGTGTCGCCTCCGCCTGCCACGCTGATCAGCTTGCCTTCAGCAGTCAGCCGGGCGGCCTCAGCCGCGGCAGCATTGGTGGCGGCATCGAAGGGCTCGATCTCGAACGCGCCAAGCGGGCCGTTCCAGATCAGCGTCTTGCACTGGGCAAAGACGTCCTTCAGCGCCGCAACCGTGGCGGGCCCGGCATCAAGGATCATTGCGTCATCGGGGCATTGATCGGCGGGCAGCGTTTCATTAGCGGCATTGGCGGCAAATTCGCGGGCGACAACAATGTCCACCGGCAGGTGCACGGCGCAGCCTGCGGCCTCGGCCTTCGCAAGGATGGCCCGCGCAGTGTCGGCCATCTCATGCTCAGCCAGCGATTTGCCCACTTGGATGCCTTGCGCCGCAAGGAAGGTATTGGCCATGCCGCCGCCGATCACAAGGTGATCCACCTTGGCGACAAGGTTGCCCAGAAGGTCGAGCTTGGTGGATACTTTCGCCCCCCCCACAACGGCGGCCACCGGTCGGGCCGGGGTGCCAAGGGCCGCCTCCAGCGCTGACAGTTCCGCCTGCATCAGACGCCCGGCACAAGAGGGCAAGCGGCGCGCCACCCCCTCGGTCGAGGCATGTGCCCGGTGCGCGGCAGAGAAGGCGTCATTGCAGAAGATGTCACCAAGCGAGGCCAGGAAATCGGCCATCATCGGATCGTTCTTTTCCTCCATCGGCGTGAAGCGGGTGTTTTCCACCAACACCACGGTGCCAGCGGGCATCGCGGCCAGTGCCTCGCGAGAGGGTTTTTCCACGAAGGTCACCGCCTGCCCCAGCTTCTCTTCCAGCGTGGGCAGGGTGATCCGCAAGCTCATCTCCGGCACCGGCTGCCCTTTGGGGCGCCCGAAATGGGCCAGCAGCACCGGTGTACCACCATGGGCGAGAATATCCTTCACGGTCGGCACGATCCGCTCGATCCGCGTGGCGTCCGTCACCCGGCCATCCTCGACCGGCACGTTGATATCGACGCGGGTCAGAACGATCTTGCCCGCAAGCTCCATGTCGTCGAGTGTTTTCCAGCCCATGGATTCCTCCTGAATAATATTACGCCGCTCTTAGCATCCTGAACGCAGAAGGGCAGCCGCCATCATGCCGCTGCCCCTACTTCTTGGCCCAAATACTCCCGCCGGAGGCATCCCGCGTTAGCAACCAGAGCCGCCCTTGCGACCGGCGCACCGTCCTTGCCAGTTTCCGTGGCAACGCGGCCCGACGACGGCCCCAAAGGGGCCCGAGGAGGGGCGCTCCCGGATCGACGCCAGAGGCGGCGAAACAGCTTTACAGATGCTTGCCCATCTCCACTGCGGTGTCGAGCATCCGGTTGGAAAAGCCCCATTCATTGTCATACCAGCTCAGCACCCGGCACATGCGGCCTTCCAGAACCTTTGTCTGGCCGGTCGCAAAGGTCGAGCTGTGGGGGTCGTGGTTGAAATCCATCGACACGAGCGGCTTGTCGGTCACGCCCAGAATTCCCTTCAGCGGGCCTTCTGCGGCGGCAGCGCGCACAAGATCGTTGATTTCTTCGACCGTGGTATCGCGGACCGCTTCAAACGTCAGGTCCACAACGGAGACATTCGGCGTCGGCACACGAACGGCCACGCCATCGAGCTTGCCTGCCAGTTCCGGCAGCACCAGACCCACGGCCCGGGCAGCGCCGGTCGAGGTGGGGATCATGCTCATCGCCGCGGCGCGGGCGCGGTAGAGGTCCGAATGCATGGTGTCCAGCGTCGGCTGGTCGCCGGTGTAGCTGTGGATCGTGGTCATGAAACCGCGGCTGATCCCGATCCCGTCCTGCAGGACCTTGGCCACCGGGGCCAGGCAGTTGGTGGTGCATGAGGCGTTCGAGACATGCAGGTCTTCGCTGGTCAGCGTGCCATGGTTGACCCCGTAGACAATGGTCTTGTCAGCACCGGATGAGGGGGCGGACACCAGAACGCGCGACGCCCCGTTTTCCAGATGAACCTTGGCCTTGTCGCCGGTGAAGATGCCGGTGCATTCCAGCACGATATCAACGTCCCCCCAGGGCAGCTCAGAGGGGTTGCGGATGGCTGTCACGGCGATCTTGCCGCGGCCTGCGTCGATCCAGTCCTCGCCATGCGAAACCTCGGACGGGAAGCGCCCGTGGACAGAGTCGTATTGCAGCAGATGCGCATTGGTTGCGACCGGGCCCAGATCATTGATGGCAACGACCTCCAGGTCGGTGCGGCCATTTTCGATGAGCGCGCGCAGAACATTGCGTCCGATGCGGCCAAACCCGTTGATGGCAACTTTGACGGTCATGGCAATTCCTTTCGCTTGGGTCTGGCCCGGAGCTCTGCCCATCAGGCCATGTTAACGCTAACATGTGCGTTATGTAGACGATCCGCCTGCGAAAGGGAAGCCGGATTTCAAGCCTTTCTCGGGATCAACGCCAGAACGCCACCGTGTCTAGAAGTCGCAGTAATTGACGTCCAAGGATGATATGCAGATCCCAGTCAAAAACAAGAAAATCGGCAGCAAAGATCGCCACGATCAAGACGGCCAGCCAAAGCGCAATTGTGTTGGTCATGCTGACCCATATCCTGTCTGAAAATCATGCATAGTTTATGCAAGCAGCACCGGCTGTGAAACCCCGCCAGTGCCCCCCTGCGTCAGAAATACCTTGTCAGGCCGATGCGCAGCATACCGACCCGGTTGTCCGACACGCCATGTACCGGCCCGGACAGGGTGTAGCGCGTGTCCTCGAAATCCATGTATTGCAGCTCGACCCGGAAGGCCCATCCATTGTCCCAAGGGTGTTCATAGCCGATTCCGGCCAGCCAACCGCGACTGTCGCGTTCCTGCGTGGGCAGACCGATGGGCATCAGATCGACCCGGCCGATCGCCAGCCCGGCAAAACCGTAAAGATGCCCGTCCCCCATGCGATGCCCAAGTTGCGCGCGCAGCGCGACATAGTTTTGGAGCGATGTTTCACATCCGGCCGTGCAACTGGCAGTGCCGGTACCGGTCAGCGGGTTCACGGTAAAATCCAGTGCCACCCCGAAATAGCTGCGCCCCGTACGCCAGTTGTAGCCCAGGATAGCCCCTCCACCATTGCCCGACAGATCAAACCCGCCGGTATTGAGCGGAAGTGTCTGATCGCTCCAGGTAGAGTCACCCAACCCGTCTGTCCGGGAAAACCCGGCATAGGCACCGGAAAAGTCAAAGGGAAGAGGCCGCTCATCCGCCGCGGCCATTGGTGCGGCGCAAACTATGCATAGCCCGGCAAGCGCCAGACGCAATTTCCCCGCGATTTTCGTAATCATCTGCTCCCCCGCGAAGATTGAGTCTTCGTTCCCCGAGGTCAATAGAGGCCATTGCACGGATTATAGCTAGCGGAATTCGACAAGGGTCAGGCGCTTGCTGCGCCAATGCTGTCCTGATCCATGATGTCCTCGATCAGCAGACTCATCAGCTCACCCCGATTGCCCACCCCAGCCTTGCGGTAGATTGCATTAAGCTGTGATTTGACCGTGCCTTCCGCAGAGCCGCGCATCCCGGCGATCTCGGTGATCGACAGCCCCTTGACGGTAAAATGCGCCACGTCGCGTTCGGCGGTGGTCAGCGACCAGTCCGTGAAGCGCTGTTCGATGATCTCGTGAAACGCACGGGCCGCAAGGCTAACCTGCCGTTCAAGATGGGCTTTGCGCTGCAAAAGCCGCATCAGCACTCGGATCTCAAAGGCGATTCCGGCAATCAGCGCCAGGGTGGCGGCAGTTTCCAGAACCAACAATTGCTCGATCGGCCCCATGGCGGCATTGCGCCGGGCATCGACGACCACATCCCAAAGAAAGAAGGCCGCGCAAAGGCTTTGCGCGGCGATGAGGGCGATCACGATCGCCGGTTTTTCCGAATAGGGGCGCTTCATGGCTCGATCTTTATCCCTTCCGGTACGGTTTTCACACCCGAAACCATCGCGCGGGGCAGATTGACGCCAGTGCGCAGGCTTTCCCAGATCACCGCGCCAATATGCAGGACGATAGAGATCTCGGCCCATGTCACGAAGATCTCGTGCAGCTCCTCGACCCAGTCAACACCCCAATAGGCATTGGTGGTCATCATGTATCCGCTCACCCCGATGGCCAGCATTGTCAGAAGCAGGTTATAGATCATCATCGCGCCAAGCGGCGTGTGGCCGAGATGCGCCCGTTTTCTCCCCGTGGCGATATCCGACAGCTGCCCCAAAGCGCCCGAGGCCGAGGGCGGGAAACTGGTGAAGCGGGCATAGCGGGTGCCGACCACGCCCCACAAGATGCGGATAGCAATCAGGGCCACGACGACATAGCCGATCCATTCGTGCAGGTTGCTTTCGGGATCGGTAAACAGCGCGTTGGCCGCGAAGGCAATCACCAGCGACCAATGGAAGATACGCACCAGCGGATCCCAGACTTTGTGACGGGTCACAGACACGGGCTGAGCTCCTTTCGGAATGCCGGGTTGGAAAGGCGGGGGCCGGGCAGGGACATGCATGGCCCCCGCGCCCTTCTTACCGAGAGAGAAGGGGATCAGTCGTCTTCGGCAACCCGCACGATGGTCAGGCTGTCATCGAGATAGATCTCGAAACGCGCCCCATCGCGCATAGCGTAGGCCTCGTATTGGCCGTCTTCCATCTCGATCGAGCGGACCTCGTAGCCCTCGGCGGTCAGAAGCGCGGTAATCTGGGCCTCCACATCCGCGCTGACCGCAGCGTCGCCAGAGGCGAAGACGGCGGTTGCGGGCAGCAGAAGGGCAAGGGCAATTGCAGAACGTTTCATCAGATGTATCCTTTCAGAAGGTTTGGTCTTGGGTCTTGGGTGACCCCGTTTGGCGGGGCCGTGACCAACAGAAAGGGGCCAGGCGCGGCGATGGCTATCATCCCGGGTTCATGCGCTGCGAATTGGGACAAAGGTTTAGCCCGATGAACCGGGGTTCATGCGCTCTGGGGGCTGATCTGCAAAGAAAAACGCCCGCTGTGACGGCGGGCGTTCTGAAACCTGTGCTGCGCGGCTGATCAGTTCAGCATCCGGCCCATATGGGCGGCGACATCGGCCATGCGCGCCGAGAAGCCCCATTCATTGTCATACCACGCCAACACGCGAACCAGGCGCTTGCCGGACACCTTGGTCTGGTCGGGGGCGAAGATCGAAGACTGGGTGGTGTGGTTGAAGTCGATCGAGACCTTCGGTTCCGGATCGTAGCCCATCACCATGCCCATGTAGCCAGCGGCGGCCTCGCGCACGATTTCGTTCACGTCATTCACGGTCACGTCCTTGCCGGCGACAAAGGTGAGATCCACTGCGGACACGTTCGGCGTGGGGACGCGCATTGCGGTGCCGTCGAGCTTACCCGCCAGTTCCGGCAGCACCTCGCCAAGTGCCTTTGCGGCTCCGGTCGAGGTCGGGATCATCGCCATGGCCGCAGCGCGGGCGCGGTAGAGGTCGCTATGTCGGCGGTCCAGTGTCGGTTGGTCGCCTGTGTAGCTGTGGATCGTGGTCATAAGGCCGCTTTCGATGCCGATCGCATCGTTCAGCACCTTGGCCAGGGGGGCCAGGCAATTGGTGGTGCAGGAGCCGTTGGAAACCATGGTTTCGCCATCGACCAGATCGCGGTGGTTCACGCCATAGACCACGGTGCGCTGGACGTTTTTGGCAGGGGCCGAGATCAGGACAGACTTGGCGCCCTGTTCCATGTGGACATTGGCCTTGGACCCGTCATTGAACTTGCCGGTGCATTCCAGAACCACGTCGCAGCCGGACCAATCCAGTTCCTTGGGGTCGTAGGTCGAGAAGACCTTCATCGGGCCGCGGCCCAGATCCATGGTATCGCCGTCGGTGGTGACGGTGCCTGCGAAACGGCCATGGACGCTGTCATAGCGCAACAGGTGGGCCGAGGTCTCGATCGGGCCGGTGGCGTTGATCTTGACGACCTGCACGTCGTTGCGGGCGCTTTCGGCGATATGGGCCAGCGTGCAACGGCCGATGCGGCCAAATCCGTTGATGCCGATGGTGACAGTCATGGCGCGTGCTCCTTGGGTCTGCTTGCGCCGGTGTATAGGTGTTAGCAACTGGCCTGAGAACCCGAAAACCCGATTATTTGCAGGATGTTAGCGATAAAAGTCACTGTTAGCGCATGACATTTCGCACAAGCGCACATCGTGACATGCAGCAGGCGGCAGGTGGACAGGGCAATCCCCGCACTGTCGGGAAGAACCGCGACCGAATCCCTTGGGCAGACGGAGGAATGCGCTTCGAAGCGCATTGTTTCGGCCCTTCGAAGGGCCGCGGGCCGGCTCAGACCACCTCAGTAGATGTTTTCAGAAAGGTTTAGAGCCTCAACTGTGCCGCTCTGCGGTGGAATGCTCTTCGAAGAGCATTGAAAACGGCCCTTCGAAGGTCCGTTCCGGTCAGCACAGCGGACCCTGAATATGAAACGCCGTCCCGACCAGGATCGGAACGGCGCCAGACGCAGAAACCCGGGTGGTCATACCCCCGGGGTCCCGATTCCTCAGAGCAGCGATTTCACCTTCGCGGCCACGGCTTCTGCGGTGATGCCGAACTGGGCATAGAGCTGATCCGCAGGGGCGGACGCGCCGAAGCTGTCCATACCGACGAAGCCGGCCTTGGCCTCGCGGCCCCGTTCACCAAGCAGCCACTGGTCCCAGCCCTGACGCACGGCGGCTTCCACCGCAACGCGCACCGCACCGCCGGGCAGAACCCGCTTGCGATAGGCGTCGTCCTGCGCAGCGAAAAGCTCCATGCAGGGCATGGACACAACGCGGGTGCCGATGCCTTCGGCCTGAAGGATATCACGCGCCTCCATGGCAATGGAGACTTCCGATCCGGTCGCCATGATGATCGCCTGCCGCTTGCCATCGGCATCGGCCAGCACATATGCGCCTTTTTCGACGAGGTTGCTGTTTTTGTGCTCGGTGCGCACCGTCGGAAGGTTCTGGCGGCTCAGCGTCAGTGTCGACGGCGACGATTTCTGGTTCAGCGCCACTTCCCAGGCTTCGGCGGTTTCCACCGCGTCGGCGGGGCGGAAGACCAGCATGTTCGGCGTCGCGCGCAGCATCGCCAGATGTTCCACCGGCTGGTGGGTCGGGCCGTCTTCGCCCACGCCGATGCTGTCATGGGTCATCACGAACTGAACCGAGATCCCCATCAGTGCCGCCAGACGCATCGCGGGGCGGGCATAGTCGGTGAAGGTAAAGAAGGTGCCGCCATAGGGGCGCACGCCGCCATGCAGCGCCATCCCGTTCATGGCCGCCGCCATGCCGTGTTCGCGGATGCCGTAATAGACATACCGCCCGGCGCGGTTCTCGACGTCGAACACGCCCAGATCCCCGGTCTTGGTGTTGTTTGACCCGGTCAGGTCAGCAGAGCCGCCGATGGTTTCACCGACAATCGGGTTGATCACCTCAAGCGCCATTTCGCTGGCCTTGCGGGTGGCCACCTTGGGCTGGGTCTCGGACACCTGCTTTTTCAGCGCCTTGATCGTGGCCGACAGCTTCTTGGGCATGTCGCCAGCGAACGAGCGGGCGAATTCTGCCTGCTTCTGGTTCGACAGCATGGCGACGCGGGTTTCCCATTCGGCGCGTTCTGCGGCTCCGCGGGCGCCGATGGCTTCCCAAGCGGCTTTCAGATCGGCGGGAATCTCGAAGGGGCCGTATTCCCAGCCATATGCCTCTTTCGCGGCCTGAAGCTGGCCTGCATCGGTCAGCGCACCGTGGCCCTTGGAGGTATCCTGCGCGGCGTGACCGATGGCGATATGGGTCTTGCAAGCGATCATGGCAGGGCGGGGTGAGGCTTTGGCCTCGGTGATCGCCGCGTCGATGGCGTCGGGATCGTGACCGTCGCATTCAAAGACGTCCCAGCCCGATGCCTTGAACCGCGCCACCTGATCGGTGCGATCCGATAGCGACACCTTGCCATCGATGGTGATGTCGTTGTTGTCCCAGAACACGATCAGCTTGGACAGCTCGTGGCGACCGGCAAGGCCAATGGCTTCCTGGCTGACGCCTTCCATCAGGCAGCCGTCGCCGGCGATGCAGTAGGTGTAGTGATCCATCACCTTCTTGCCCCACCGGGCGCGCAGGTTTTCCTCGGCCATGGCAAAGCCCACGGCGTTGGAGATGCCCTGACCGAGCGGGCCGGTGGTGGTTTCCACACCCTCGACATGGCCGTATTCCGGGTGGCCAGCGGTAATCGCGCCCAATTGGCGGAAGTTCTTTACCTGCTCCAGCGTCATGTCGGCATAGCCGGTCAGGTGCAGCAGCGAATAGATCAGCATCGACCCGTGTCCCGCCGACAGGATGAACCGGTCGCGATCGGGCCAGCGCGGGGCGCTTGCATCGAACTTGAGGTGCTTTTCAAACAGCACGGTGGCGACATCGGCCATACCCATGGGCATGCCGGAATGGCCGGAATTTGCAGCAGCAACCGCATCGAGCGTCAGCGCGCGGATGCAGGCGGCTTTGCGCCAGTGATCGGGGTTCCGGGCGGCTAGAGCAGAAAGGTCCAAAGGGCGCGTCCTTCATGTTTCATGTTAGCGGGCTCGCGCGCGGTCTTAGCAGAGGGGGGGCAGAGTGCAAGCATAGGCAGTGGCGAAGGATCGCCAAATCCGCGTAAAATCGGCCCAAGCCGTGGATTTTGGACCGGAAACGGTTGCAAATTCGGCCCGGATGCGATTCGCTGTCAGACAGGGGCAGGTGGGCAGACCGGGCTCCTAACGGCGCGTAAAAAGAACAGCCCGGACAACGCGCCCGGGTGGTAAAACAGCAAGAGGCGTGGCACAGGATGAACGAGACCACGGATCTGGAACAGATCGCGGCGCTTGAACACCGCATTACATCGGCACTGGACAGGATCGCCCGCGGGGTGGCCGCTCGGGCTGCTATGGTGGCTCCTGCAGCGGAGGCGGCAGAGGATACCAGCGAATTGGAGGAGCGCTTGGCGGCGCTCTCGGCGGCGTTGGAAGAAACCCAGGCTGCGTTGCAATCGGAACAAAATGCCAATGCCGACCTGAATGACCGTCTTCGTGCGGTCGAAGCCGCGCGACAGGCCGATGCTGACCAGGCGAGCCGTGAATTGGCGGCGTTGCAGGAGCAACTGGCCGCCTCTCCGGAGCCGACAGCCGAAGAGGGCCAGAGCCGCGAAGAACTTGAGGCAGAACTGACCCGCCAGCGCGACGTGGAAAGCGTTCTGCGCCGCCGGATTGCGCGGCTCAGAGAGGAACGCAAAACCACTCGTGCCGAATACAACGAGGCGCGCGAACGGCTGGAAGAGGTTGAGGGCAAGCTCGACCAGCTTCAGGCCCTTGCCGATGCCAGCGCGCCTTCTGCATCAGGCGAACTTGCCCGACTGCGCGAAAGCAACCGTGCCTTGCGCGACACGATTGACGAACTGCGAGAAGCCGTGGCCGGGGACGGAACTGTTGATGACGATCTGGTGACCAGCGCCCTTGCGGCGGAACTGGAAAGCTTGAAAGCTGACCGCGCCGCCGAGGCCGCCGAGGCCAGGGCGATCCTGTCTGAGATCCGACCCGTCCTGCAAGGAGGTGCCGCAGATGCCTGAGATCGTGATCCAGATCGGAAGCAGGGATTTCACCGTCGCCTGTCAGGAAGGCGAAGAACCGTTCCTGCGCGCCGCAGCCCAGATGCTCGACACCGAGGCCGCCGTTGTGCTTGGCCAAATCGGCCGGATGCCATCTGAACGGATGCTGTTGATGGCGGGGCTGATGCTGGCGGACAAGACCGCCGGGCTGGAGGAAGACCTGCAACGCGCTGAAGAAACTCTGCGCGCCCGCGACCGGGCCCTGGCCGATGCCGAGGAACGGCTGGCTGAACGGGCCCGCCGCATTGCCGCGCTGGAAGCGGCGCCGCCACCCGATCCCGAACAGGTCTCGGTGCCGGTGATCCCTGCCGATGTGTCCGACAGCCTGGCCGAGATCGCAGCCCGCGCCGAGGCTTTGGCGCTTGAACTGGAAGAAGGCGAAGCAGGGCAGGACGACTGACCCAAGCAACCCTGAACAGTTTGTGACGGCCCCCATGCGGGGGCCGTAGCGCGTTCTGGCACCTAATCTGGCCCTGATTAGGGTCAGAGTATCATCCATGGTATGATTTCCTCCTTCAAAAAAGGGGGGGATTTCTATGGCGACGTTCATTCTGACAGGGCGCCAGACGCTCGATGCCGTTCGCGGGCTGATGTCAAAGCCCGAGGATCGCACCGCTGCCGTCGCAACCATCGTCGAAGCAGCAGGTGGCAAGCTGCTTCACTACTACATCACCACCGGTGACAGTGACTTCATGTTGGTAGCCGAGGCGGATGCGGCAGAGGATTTCCTGGCTGGTGTCATGGTTGCCGGCGCCTCCGGGTCTGTGACGAACCTGAAGACCGTGCGGGCGTGGAGCTCCGGTGAGTTTGCGAAAGTGGCCGAGAAAGCCGGGGCGATTGCCGGAAGCTACCGCGCGCCTGGCAGCTGAGACCCGAGAGCGTAAGAGGTATCAGGCGGCGCCTTCGGGGGCCGTCTTTTTCTCATCCTGCCGGAGCCATGTCGCGGCGCTGAGCCCGATCAGGCAAGCGCCCAGAAGAATGGCCAGCCAGACCTCGGTGGCTCGGGCCGGGGTCATCAAAACGCCCGTCAACCAACTCAGACCGCCTCCGGCGGCGACGGTCAGTGCCCCGGTGATTCCGGCGATGCTGCCTGCCAGTTCAGGAGCGACGGACATCGCGCCTGCATGGCTGTTGGGCATGGTCAGCCCATTGCCAGCACCGACGAACAGGGTTGCCACGAAAACGACTGGCAGGTGCGGGCCAAGGGCGAAGGTCAGTCCAAGTCCAACGGCGACCCCGGTTGTGGCGACAACACGGCCTGCCAGCATCATGCGCGTTACTCCGGCGCGAACCGAGAGGCGCGAGGACAGGAAGCTGCCCATAAGGAACCCAAGGGTGACAGAGCCCACGGCAACACCGACCATGGCCGGGCCCAGTCCAAAGACCTGTCCGGCCACCAGCGGCGCACCTGCAAGGAAAATGAAAAATGTGCCGGTAGAAAACATCATTGTCACGGCATAGCCCCAGAACCTGGGCAGGCGCAGAAGCTTGCGGAAGGATTTGGCCATGTCACGGAACCCGCCACCTTCTCGGGATGCTGTTTCCCCCAGATCTGTCCAGCACCACACAAAAAGGCCCACACCGGCCAGCCCATAGCCCAGGAAGATCGCCCGCCATCCGAAGGCTGCCTCCACCGCGCCGCCCACCATCGGCCCCAGCATCGGGGCAATCGCCATGGACATGGCCAGCAATCCGATCCGCGCTGCGGCTTCCTCACGGGCATGGGTGTCGCGGGTGATGGCCAATGTCATGGCAAAGCAGGAGATGATCGCCCCCTGCATCAGCCGCGCGGTCAGGAACAGGGGAAAGCTGGTAGCCGTGTAGCATAGCCCGGATGCCAGAGCGAAGATCGCCAGTGCCACCAGAACCACGGGACGGCGACCGAAGCGGTCAGAAAGAGGACCCGCGATGATCTGGATGAAGGCGGTCAGGCCCAGATAGCCTGCGAGCGCCAGGTTGGCGGTGGCATAGCTGACCCCGAACTCGTCTGCGATGGCTGGCAGTGATGGCAGAATCATGTTGAGCGTCAGCGGTGCCAGCGCTGTCAGCATCACCAATGTCCAGAACCGTGGCGGGGTCTGGGTGGGGGGCTGAAGGTTCATGCGCACCCCCTCGGGAATAGGGACGCGCCGGTCATGTCACGCAGGAAACAGCGGGGAGAGAAGGCGCGCAGCCTCGTCCCTCGGGTTGACGAGAGCGTCCCGGTTCTCGCCGGGATGAAAACGGGCGCGCACGGCGGTCGGCATGGGATTGGGCTGAAGCAGCGCCACGCGGGGCCCGTGCTTGGCACTTTCTGCCTTCCAGCGGGTCACGAGTGCGCGCTGTGCGGCCTTGGACATGGCGTAGGCCCCGCCATACATGGCTTCGCCGTCGTCATCGAAAAACACCGCCGTCGCGATGTCAGAGGGTTCAATGAGCGGTTCAACCATGGCGATCAGCCGGGCGGTTGCGCGGATATTGGTGGCGATATTGGCGTCGAGGTCTTTTTCACGGATCTGCGCAGCCGGCATCAGCGCGGTGGCATGGATCGCGGCATGAACCCAGATATCGGCCTTGCCCCACCGGTCGTGGATCGAACGGCACAGATGGGCCATCGCGGCCTCGGTGGTGATATCCATGGGCGCAAGGGTGGCGCTGCCGCCCGCCGCCTGGATGCGGTCGTCAAGCTCTTCCAGACCGCCGGTGGTACGTGCAACGGCGACAACATGGGCCCCGCGCGCGGCGAGCCATTCTGCACAGGCGGCGCCAAGGCCGCGTGAAGCGCCGGTGACAAGAGCGATCCGGCCGTCGAGAGGTTTCTGTTCCATGGCCTGCGTGATGGCCGGAATTCGCAGGCTTGGCAAGAGGGCGCGGGCCCTAGCTGCTTGACTTTGCACCGGGGGGCAGAGAGAAACGAGCCAAAGGGGAACTTGCTTTCAAAAGGAGACGCGCATGAGCCGCGAAATGACCCTGAGCCAGGCCGTGATCGGCACTGGAAGCACCGCCCGCAAGGCGATGCTGGTACTGGCCGGATCGGCCTTCATTGCAGTTGCTGCCCAGATTTCTGTTCCGATGCTGCCGGTTCCGATGACCTTGCAGACCCTGGCCATTCTGATGGTGGGCTTTGCATATGGATCGCGTCTCGGGGCGCTGACATTGCTGGCTTACCTGGCCGAAGGTGCCATGGGCCTGCCTGTGTTCGCAAACGGTATGAACGGGCTGGCTTTCGCGGGGCCGACCGCGGGCTTCCTGCTTGGCTTCGTTGCCATGGCCTGGGCCGCCGGTTTTGCGGCTGAACGCGGTCTGGCGCGCGGTGTGGTCGGAACGGCGCTGTCGGCGCTGCTGATCTCGGCTGCTCTTTACGTGCCGGGCCTTGCATGGCCTGCCCTGATCGCTGGCGGCTTCGGGTTCGAGGCCGGTTGGGTCGCGCAGGACGCGAGCTTCTACTGGACCTGGTTCGTCGCCCCCTTCCTTCTGGGTGACGCCGTCAAGGCCGTGATCGCGGCCCTGCTGGTCGCCGGGGGCTGGAAGGCGCTGTCGCGCTGAGCCTCATCCGGCTGACGAGAATGCAAGCGCCGCCCCTCGGGGCGGCGTTTTTCGTTCAAGGGGCGGCACCGGGCAGGACGACTGTCTCTTTGGCAGGTCGCGGGGGCTATGGTAGACTTTTCCATACTCAGGGGAGGGTTATGGCATGTCCTACGATCTCTTTGGTCAGAATGAGCGCACCGGCTGGCAGGACGACGGAATTCTGGGCGCTTATCTCAAGTTCTTCACACCGGTCACGGACAGAATAGCGGAGGCGATGGTGGCTGAGTGCGAGCCGACCGGGCGGGCCTGTCTCGATCTGTGCTGCGGGCAGGGGACGCTGATTGCCCTGCTGACAGCAGCGGGCGCAGAAGCCACCGGGCTGGATTTTTCGCGGCGAATGCTGGATCTGGCGGCAGAGCGCGCGCCGGGTGCCCGCCTGGTCGAAAGCGACGCGGCGGACATGCCCTTCGACGATCACAGCTTCGATCAGGTGCTGTGCAATTTCGGCATGATGCATTTGCCGGATCAGCCGCGGGCACTGCGCGAGATCGCGCGTGTCCTGAAGCCAGGTGGCCGTTTCACCATGGCAACATGGGAGGCACCGCCGCGATCCCTTGCATTCGGAACGGTTTTCGGCGCCCTGCGCGCGCATGGCGATCTGTCTATCACGCCACCTCAGCCCGACCTTTTTGCCTTCACGGACCGGGATACGGCGCAAGAGATTCTGGCGGAGGCCGGTTTGACACTGCTGGCGCATGATGTTCACCACGAGAACTGGGAATTCGACACCGCTGACGGGCTGTGGAACACTTTTCTCTATGGCACGGTGGGGGCGGGCATGCTGATCCGCAGCCAGAGCGACGCGGTTCAGGAAGCCCTTGCCGAGCAGATCATAAGCACCGTGGCCGAGTCGTTCGCAGATGGCGGGATCTACAGGGTGCCGGTGCCCGTCGTGGTGCTGTCTGCGGAGACCGCGCCCGCCGCATCGTGAAGGCGTTTGAGGGCCTCTTCGCAGAGACCAAGCTCCAGCCACTGACACCCCTCGCACAGCGTTGACAGGCTGCCGGGTGGCACATGCTCGACAATTCGTTGCTGCGCCTCGCCCCAAGTCAGCCGTTCGCGGGGCTTCAGTTTCAGCGCGGCGGCATGGGCACGGTCAAGCTTGGCAATCGCTTGCTGGTTTGTGCAAAGCCGCCCGCGCAGTTTGGGGCAGGGGGTGCAGATATCATCGGTCGCGCCTGTGGTCTCGATCACCACCTCATCGCCGCCGGGCGCGCGCAGCCGGTCCACAACGATGGCGGTCATATTCGCGGTAAACGCATCCGAATAGCCCTTGCCCTGATAGCCGAGCGCACACAGAAAATGATGCGGGCGGAAACGGAGCGGTGGCGTTTTGTCAGGCATTTTCCTTGAGCGCGAGCTTGCCCGCGTTCACCACATCCGTCGGCTTCACCGGGTAATCGCCAGAGAAGCAGGCGTCACAATATTGCGGGCAGGCGGTGTTGCGGCCCTCGGCCTCGCCAACCGCGCGGTAGAGCCCGTCGAGTGAGATGAACTTGAGGCTGTCGACCTCAAGATGGGCGCGCATTTCCTCTTCGCTCATGGTCGCGGCCAGCAGCTTTTCACGCTGCGGGGTGTCGACACCGTAGAAACAGGGCCAGGCCGTGGGGGGCGAGGCAATCCGGAAATGGACCTCGGCCGCGCCTGCATCGAGGATCATTTCCTTGATCTTGCGGCTGGTGGTGCCGCGCACCACGCTGTCATCGACAAGGATCACCCGTTTGCCTTCGATAAGGGCCCGGTTGACGTTCAGCTTCAGCCGCACACCCATGTTGCGGATCTGCTCTGTCGGTTCGATGAAGGTTCGGCCCATATACTGGTTGCGGATGATTCCCATGGCATATGGGATGCCCGATTCCAGTGAAAAGCCGATGGCCGCGGGCGTGCCGCTGTCGGGCACCGGGCAGACCAGATCGGCCTCAACCGGGGATTCCTTGGCCAGTTCGCGGCCGATGGCCTCGCGGGTTTCATAGACGGACCGGCCACCCAGAATGCTGTCGGGGCGCGAGAAATAGACATGTTCGAAGATGCAGAAACGCGGTTTGCGCTGTTCGAACGGCATGTAGCTCTCAATGCCGCTGGCTGTGATCACCACCATTTCGCCGGGCTTGATTTCGCGCACGAATTCCGCCCCGATGATGTCGAGCGCACAGGTTTCCGAGCTCAGCGCCCAACCGTCACCCACCTTGCCCAGAACCAGAGGCCGCACGCCAAGCGGGTCGCGGACACCAATCAGCTTCGTCCGGGTCATGGCGACGACGGAAAATGCGCCTTCGACGCGGCGCAGCGCATCCTTCATCCGCTCGGGGATGTTCTTTTGATAGCTGCGCGCCATCAGGTGGATGATGCATTCGCTGTCGGAGGAGCTTTGGAAGATCGAGCCGCGGCCAATGAGCTCGCGCCGCAGTTCCTCGGCATTCACGATATTGCCGTTATGGGCAATCGCCGCGCCGCCCATGGCGAATTCACCGAAAAAAGGCTGAACGTCGCGGATCGCGGTATTGCCTTTCGATCCGGCGGTGGAATAGCGGACATGGCCGATAGCCAAGGGCCCTGGCACTGTCTTCATCACGTCCTCTGACGTGAAGTTGTCGCGCACATAGCCGAAGCGGCGGGCCGAGTTGAACCCTTGTTCGGGGTCATGGGCGACAATGCCACCGGCTTCTTGCCCGCGATGTTGCAGGGCATGGAGCCCGAGGGCTACGAAATTCGCCGCGTCGGCAACGCCGATGACGCCGAAGACACCGCACTCCTCCTTGAGCTTGTCGTCATCAAACGGGTGGCTCAGGAAGGGCTTGTCGAGGTCACGCATGGGGGGATGGCTCCGCGTCCGGTCGATTCCGCGCCCGTATAGCCCCCCATGACGGCAAAGTCACCTGTGACAGATATGTGAATGTGCGATTTCCCGGAAAAGTCTCTCTTGACGGACAGGTCAGAACAGCGCGGGGACGACCAAAAGGGCGGCCAGACCACAAACTGCCAGAACCGGCACCAGGGACAGGGTCTTGCGGCTACCCTCGCGGGCCATGTGTGCGGCCTGCTGGCTGCGCATCTGACGGCCACGTTCCATGTAAAAGGCGGTGTCGATAGAACCATCGGGGCGGGTTTTGATCATGTCGGTCATGGCGTATCTCCTTTGCATCTGATGACCTCAGACTGCCTACATTTCCGAACCGGCGCTTGAAGACGACCTTTAGAAGGTCTTGTGATTTGCCCGATTTGTCTTGAGAGATCGCTGTTTTTCTTGAGAACTTCCGAAAGAACACGCACTCTTGGGCCATGATCTACCATTTTGCAGATTGCCAGCTTGATGCGCGTGCCCATGTTCTTATGCGGGACGGGCAAGAGGTTCACACCGAACCCCAGGTCTTTGACCTTCTGGTATTGCTGGCGCGGATGGCCCCGGCTCTGGTCACGCAGGACGATATGATTGCCGAGGTCTGGAAGGGCCGCATTGTTTCGGATTCCACCTTGGCCGCACGGGTCAATGCCGCACGCAAGGCGGTTGGGGACAGTGGGGCCGCCCAAGGGGTGATCCGGACGATCCCGCGGCGCGGCGTGCAGATGGCTGTGCCGGTGGATGCAGTTGCCGATGCGCCGCACGCGCCTCAACCGACACGCAAGATCAACCAGGTAATCCGCTATACAACCAGCTGCGACGGGACGCGGCTGGCTTTTGCGGAATCTGGTGAAGGGCCACCGATTCTGCGGGGCAGCCATTGGCTGTCGCATCTGGAGCATGACTGGAAAAGCCCGGTCTGGCGTCCTTTGCTGGACCGGCTGAGCGCCCGCCACCGTCTTGTCCGCTACGATCCGCGCGGTACCGGCCTGTCCGACCGGACTTTGCGCGGCGGTGATCTTGAGGATTTCGTGGCGGATTTGACGGCGGTGGCGGATGCGGCCGGACTCGAGCGGTTTTCGATCTTTGCCGCCTCGCAAAGCGCGCCTGTCGCGCTGGCATTTGCAGCGGCCCATCCTGACAGGGTCAGCCGGATGGTGTTGATCGGCGGTTTTATCCGCGGCACAAAACACCGTCAGGATGCCTCGGTCGGAGACGCGATGAACGAGATGATCCGCAGCGGATGGGGTAAGATCGGCAGCCCGCTGATGCAGGCCTTTTCCACAATCTACATGCCCACAGCCACGCCCGAGGAGTTATCGAGCTTTGTCGAGATGAAGCAGATTTCGGCAGTCCCGGAAACAGCGGCGCAACTTCGGTCGCTGATTGCCGGTTTCGATGTATCCGACATTCTGGACAAGGTAACCGCCCCGGTGCTGCTGCTACATGCAGACCGGGACGCGGTTCATCCTGTTTCAGAAAGCCAGGAACTGGCCGCCCGCTTGTCGAATGCCACGTTCCACATGGTGGATAGCCCAAGCCATGTCATGGTTCCAAGCGATGCAAACTGGCGTGAGGCCCTGCAGGCGGCGCAGGCGTTCCTGTCCGCCGCCGACTAGGGCTCAGTTCCCGTCGGTCGGGCCGCAGCTGTTCACCAGTTCCTCGTAGCGGCTCACGATCCAGCCGGGCGCGTCAGAGGGAATCTGTTCTTCTACACGGGTTTGCATGGACTGGAAGATTTCTGCCGAGCGGCTGTCGGAAATGACGGCAATCGGCTCGTTCCCGACGATGCGATCATAGGCGATGAGAGCGACCACAACCAGCAGTACCCCGCGAAGCACCCCGAACAGGAAGCCAAGACCGGCATCCAGCCCGCCGATGGCAGACCGCTGTACGGCGCTGGAAAAGAACGGCGTGAAGAGAGAGATCACCACAAGTGCGATGGCAAACACGGCTGCAAAGGCCGCAATGACCGCCAATTCGCAGGAGCCATTGAGGAAATCGCCCAGGTAAGGGATCTCGAACATCAGTTCCTTGGCGCGGGGGGCGAACATGAAGGCCACGATGGCCGCCACGATCCAGCCAGCGATGGAGAGTGCCTCACGCACGAAGCCACGGGAATAGGCGAGGATTGCGGAGATCACGATCACACCGGCCACGACCCCGTCAAAAATGGTAAAAGCGTCCATTATCTCTTTCGTCTCCCTGTGGTGCTGGCGGGTCAGCCTGCGCCGAAAATATCACCGGTGAACCGGGCAAGGTCCGGCATCAGTTTCAGATCCATATCAGCCCCGTCGGTGATTTTGCATCCCTCTGGTGCGATTGCGGAGGAAAAACCAAGTTTCCGCGCCTCTTTCAACCTGTTTTCAGCCTGAGAGACGGGGCGTAATGCGCCTGAGAGGCTCAATTCACCGAAAACGACGGTGGTTGCGGGCAGTGCCGCGTCTTCTCTCGCGGATAAAAGCGCGGCAGCGACGGCCAGATCAGCAGCCGGTTCAGATATGCGCATACCGCCCGCGATATTCAGGTACACATCGAGCCCCTGAAAGCTGATACCGACGCGCGCTTCCAGTACGGCGAGGATCATCGATAGCCTGCCACCATCCCAGCCCACGACCGCGCGACGGGGTTGGGACAGCGAAGAGGGCGCGACAAGGGCCTGAACTTCGACCAGCACGGGCCGCGTCCCCTCGATGCCTGCAAACACCACCGATCCCGGGGCGCGTTCATTGCGGTCTGACAGGAATAGGGCCGAAGGGTTGGGCACTTCTGCCAGTCCGCCACCGGTCATCTCGAACACGCCGATCTCATCTGCCGGGCCAAAGCGGTTCTTGACGCTGCGCAGAATGCGGAACTGGTGGCCGCGTTCGCCCTCGAAATAAAGCACGGTATCGACCATGTGTTCCACGACGCGGGGGCCAGCGATCTGGCCTTCCTTTGTCACGTGGCCCACCAGCATGACGCTGACGCCCTTACGCTTGGCAAAGCTTACCAGTTCGTGTGCGGCGGCGCGGACCTGGCTGACGGACCCCGGTGCGCTGTCCACGGTGTCCAGCCACATGGTCTGGATGGAATCAATTACCACCAGATCGGGCAGTTCGGTATCCAGCGTCGTCAGGATATCGCGCAGGTTGGTTTCCGCCGCCAGCTTCACCGGGCTGTCACCAAGGCCGAGCCGCTGCGCCCGCATCCGCACCTGCGCCGTGGCTTCCTCGCCCGAGACATAGATGACCTTGAGGCCGGACTTTGCAAAACTGGCCGCTGCCTGCAACAAAAGCGTCGATTTGCCGATGCCGGGGTCGCCACCCACCAAAGTGGCGCTTGCTGCAACCAGCCCGCCGCCAAGCACCCGGTCAAACTCAGCGATCCCCGATCCGTCGCGTTCTGGTGGGCGTTCCTCGGTCGCGAGATCCGTCAGCGCCATGCCCTTGCCCTTTACGGCCCCAAGCGTCTTTGCGCCGGGACCCATGGACAGAGGCGTTTCCTCCTGTATCGAATTCCATTCGCCGCAGGCGTCGCAGCGGCCTGCCCATTTCTTATGGGTGGCGCCGCAGGCGGAACAGACGAACAGGGTGACGGGTTTTGCCATGCCGATGGCTTAGCCCAAGGCCCCTCGCTTGGCCAGTGCCGAGGTGGCCAGGCTGATCGCGAAAGACATCAGAACGCAGGCCGTGAACAGCCACAGGCCCCAGGCGGTCTCCACCCGGCCCACGCCGACGCCCTTTGCAAGCGTGATGTAGATGGCAATCAGGAAGACATCCGCCATGGCAAGCCTGCCAAGCATCGTGAGCGGGGCCAGCAGGCGACTGTCGGTCAGCCGGAAATGGACGAGCGCCAGTCCCGCCGTCTTAACAATGGGGGCCACGATGGCGAACAGGGCGACGACCAGCGCCAGCAGCAAGTCCTCCTCCCACAGTGCCATGACACCTGAAAGCATCGAGATTTCGTTCAGCCCGAACAACGGCAACAACCCCGCCCGCATCAGCGGTGCGACCCAGGCTATCGGGAACAGCACCAGCAACGACAGGTTCAGCGCGGTCAGGATTATCCGTGTCATTACAGGGAGATGGGGCAGGGGGCATAGCGGCGCAAGGGGATAATGCAAAAAGGCCGCCCCCGTGGGACGGCCTTTCGAAATCATGCGAGGCACCGCTTAGCGGTTCTCGATATCCTGATAGTCGCGATAGGTCGCGCCGGTATAGAGCTGGCGCGGGCGGCCGATCTTGCCTTTCGGATCAGCGATCATCTCTTTCCACTGGGAAATCCAGCCAACCGTCCGCGACAGGGCGAAGATCGGGGTGAACATCGAGGTGGGGAAGCCCATGGCCTCCAGAATGATGCCGGAATAGAAGTCCACGTTCGGGAACAGCTTTTTCTCGGAGAAATAGGGATCATCCAGCGCAATGCGTTCCAGTTCCTTGGCGACCTGCAACAGCGGGTTGTTTTCCACGCCCAGAAGGTCCAGCACCTCGTCGGCCGATTTCTTCATCACCGTCGCGCGCGGGTCGAAGTTCTTGTAGACCCGGTGGCCGAAGCCCATCAGGCGGAACGGATCGTTCTTATCCTTGGCCCGCGCAATGTATTCGGGGATGCGGTCGACCGTGCCGATTTCCTTCAGCATCTCCAGACAGGCCTGGTTGGCGCCGCCATGGGCCGGCCCCCACAAACAGGCGATACCGGCGGCGATACAGGCAAACGGGTTCGCACCCGAGGAGCCCGCCAGACGCACGGTCGAGGTCGAGGCGTTCTGTTCGTGGTCGGCGTGCAGCGTAAAGATACGGTCCATCGCGCGGCTCAGGATCGGGTCGGGCTGGTATTCCTCGGCCGGAACCGCAAAGCACATGCGCAGGAAGTTTGTGGCGTAGTCGCAATCGTTGCGCGGGTACACGAAGGGCTGACCGATCGAGTATTTATAGGCCATAGCAGCGATGGTCGGCAGTTTCGCGATCAGTCGGATCGAAGCAACTTCGCGCTGCCACGGGTCCGAGATATCGGTCGAGTCGTGATAGAAGGCCGACATTGCGCCGACAACGCCCACCATGGTGGCCATCGGGTGCGCATCGCGGCGGAAGCCGCGGAAGAAGTTGTGCATCTGTTCATGCACCATCGTGTGACGGGTCACGCGATCCTCGAAATCCTCCAGCTGTGCAGCGGTCGGCAGTTCGCCGTAGAGCAGCAGGTAGCAGACCTCCAGGTAATGCGACTTCTCGGCCAGTTGGTCGATCGGATACCCGCGATGCAAAAGGATGCCCGCGTCGCCGTCGATATAGGTGATGGTGGATTCGCAAGCCGAGGTCGAGGTGAAGCCGGGGTCGTGGGTAAAGACGCCCGCCTGACCGTAGAGCTTGCCGATATCAATCACGTCGGGACCGACACTGGGCGAGTGCATTGGCAGCTCGAAGGTCTTGTTGTCGAACGTGAGCGTCGCGGTTCTGTTGTCTGCCATCCTGAGTCCCTCTTCAAAAAGCCTGCCCGATGGGGTCATCAGGCGGTGTTCCGGAACCGGTTTCCCGGACCCGTCTATTCGCAGGCAGCCGCGACGCAATCAGGTCATTCGGCTGCAGCCTCCGTCAGGCGGGCAATTGTCTCCTCCCGGCCGATGACGAGCATCATGTCGAAAACGCTCGGGCTGACGGGGCGGCCTGCCAGTGCGGCCCTAAGGGCCGGCGCAAGCTTGCCTAATTTCAGATCGTGGCGTTCGGCCACCTCGGAAACTGTCGCCTCCAGCGTGTCGCGTGTCCAGCTAGCATTTTGCAACTGCGGCGTCAATTCTGTCAGTATACCACGGGATACATCTGTGAGCGCGGCTTGCGATTTCTCATCGCGATCCAGCGGTCGCTCTGTCAAAACAAAGTGAGCTTTTTCAAGGAGTTGTGGAAGAGATTTTGCACGATCCTTGAGGCAATACATCGCAGTGACCAGCCCGTCTTTCTGCGACTGCGAAAGCGCAGATTGCTGCGTTGCCACCAAAAACCGCTCGATTTCACTCACCAAATCTTCATCGGCCATCGCCCCGATGTGGTGGCTGGCCACATGTTCGAGCTTCTTGAAATCCAGCCGTGCCGGGGATTTGCCGATTCCCTTCAGGTCGAACCATTCCTTCGCCTGTTCGTCGCTGAACAGCTCGTCATCGCCATGGCTCCAGCCAAGCCGGGCCAAATAGTTGCGCATCGCGGCGGGCGGATAGCCCATGGCGGCATATTCCTCGACCCCAAGCGCGCCGTGGCGTTTGGACAGTTTCTTGCCATCTGGACCATGGATCAGAGGGATGTGGGCCCAGACCGGTTCCGGCCACCCCATGGCATGATAGATCTGCGCCTGACGGGCGGCATTGTTCAGGTGATCGTCGCCCCGGATGACGTGGGTAACGCCCATATCGTGATCATCCACCACAACCGCATGCATGTAGGTAGGCGTGCCATCCGAGCGTAACAGGATCATGTCGTCGAGCTGATCGTTGCGGATCGTGACATCGCCCTGCACCTGATCCTTGATCACCGTCACGCCTTCGCGCGGAGCTTTCAGCCGGATCACGAAGGGCAGGTCGGGGTGATCGGCATCGGCTACGTCCCGCCATGGGCTGAGAAACAGGGTCGAGCGTCCCTCGGCCTTGGCGGCCTCGCGAAAGGCTTGAATTTCGTCCTGGGTGGCAAAGCACTTATAGGCATGGCCCGCCGCCAGCATCTCTCTTGCCACCTCGGCATGGCGGTCGCAGCGGGCGAATTGGCTGATCGGCTCTCCGTCCCAGTCGAGGCCGAGCCAGGTCAGGCCGTTCAGAATGGCCTGTGTTGCCTCGGGGGTGGACCGTTCCCGGTCGGTATCTTCGATGCGCAGCAAAAAGGTGCCCCCGCGCCCGCGCGCATAGAGCCAGTTGAACAGCGCCGTCCGCGCGCCGCCGATATGCAGAAAACCCGTGGGCGAAGGTGCGAAGCGGGTCACGACATTGGAGGTCATCTATGGTCCTTTCCGGGGCACATGTCCCGGTGATCCGGGGCCGGGCGTTAATCCTTTGGCAACCATGAGGCTGCACAGTCATCTGCGCGCAGGTTTAGGCAAGCCCGGAAGGGGTGGCAAGTGTGGCTGTGGCAATGGTTGAATGTGGTCCAGCAGGGCCAGCGGGGATATCTGATGCCCTGGTCCCCGGTCTTTTTCGGGCTTGGAGTGTCGGTGTATTTCGCCTTGCCAGTGGAACCGGGGCCCGCGGTCTATGGCCTGGCCGGGGCGGCGGCTGTTCTGGCCGCGATTCTTGGCCGTCTGCGTCGCGAGACACTCGGGCCCTTGGCAACAGCGGGGCTGTTGGTGGCGCTTGGTCTATGTGCGGCGGGCTGGCGAACGGGGCAGGTGGCGGGGCCGGTTCTGGGATTTCGCTATTACGGGCCTATCGAGGGCCGGATCGTCGCGGTGGATCGTTCGGCTTCTGACCGGCTGCGGCTGACGCTCGATCAGGTGGTTTTGGCCGAGACCGATCCGGCGCGGATCCCCCATCGGGTACGCGTGTCTCTTCATGGCGATCAGCCCTTTCTAACGCCGCACCCTGGGGCCCGCGTCGCCCTGACCGGGCATCTGTCCCCGCCCGAAGGCCCGGCCGAGCCTGGTGGGTTCGATTTTCAACGCCACGCCTGGTTCCTGTCCATCGGGGCGGTCGGCTATACCCGCAGCCCGGCGCTTCTATTGGAGCCCCGTCCAGAGGGCGCGCTGCCATTGCTGCACCTGCGCCTTCGCCTGTCGCGCGCGGTGCAAGAACGGATAGACGGTGAGCCGGGTGCTTTCGCCGCCGCTGTCATGACCGGTGATCGGTCCAGCATTTCCACGGACACATTGGATACCTTGCGGCGCACCAATATCGCGCATCTTTTGGCCATTTCCGGCCTGCATATGGGGCTGCTGACCGGCTTTGTCTTCCTGAGCCTGCGTGCTGGCCTGTCCCTGATTCCCCCCTTGGCGCTGCGTGTGCCGACGAAGAAGATCGCCGCTGTCGGTGCGCTGGCCTCAGGCGCATTCTACCTGGCCGTCGCAGGGGGAAATGTTGCGACCGAGCGCGCCTTTATCCAGGTCGCGGTCATGTTCGTTGCTGTCCTGCTGGACCGGCGCGCCGTCACCCTGCGCTCGGTTGCTATCGCGGCGCTGATTGTCCTGGCGCACCGTCCGGAATCCCTGCTTGGGCCGGGCTTTCAGATGAGCTTTGCCGCCACCACTGCGCTTGTGGCCGTGTTCAACGGTCTCAAACGGATAGAGCGGGTGCGGACCTGGCCTGCCTGGGCGCGTTGGATGACGGGGCTGGTGCTGTCCTCTGTCGTCGCGGGGTTGGCAACGGCCCCCTTCGCCGCCGCGCATTTCAACATGTTGGCAGCATACGGTCTGGTCGCGAATCTGTTGACGGTGCCGGTCATGGGCAGCCTTGTCATCCCCGCCGCTGTGGTTGCCATGCTGCTCTGGCCCCTTGGCCTTGAGTGGGTCGCGTTCCGGGTGATGGAGGCGGGGCTGGCGTGGATCCTCGCCGTGGCAGATCACATAGCGGGCATGGACGGCGCGGTGCGCACCATCGTCATGCCACACCCCATGGTCCTGCCGCTTATGACCCTAGGTGCCCTGCACGTCATCCTCTGGCACGGGCGTGGGCGGTGGGGCGGTCTTGGCCCAATGGCGCTTGCCCTGGTGCTGTGGACCGGGGGAGAGCGACCAAGCCTGCTGATCTCCCCCTCGGGACGGTTGGCGGGGGCGAT
This sequence comes from Nioella aestuarii, assembly GCF_050896395.1. Taxonomy (NCBI): domain Bacteria; kingdom Pseudomonadati; phylum Pseudomonadota; class Alphaproteobacteria; order Rhodobacterales; family Paracoccaceae; genus Nioella; species Nioella aestuarii. The sequence goes on from NZ_JBPBBA010000040.1 coordinate 30,240, forward strand.
GATGGAAGAGGGGCGCGTGCTTAGCCGGGCGCGGGGGGATGGATTCGTTGCCGGGCTATGGTTGGAAAATGATGGCGATGACGCGGATCAGGCCGGGGCTGCCACCCGCGCGGGATGGGTCACGGATGGGGACGGGGTGGCGCTCGTTTTGGGTGATTTTTCGGTCTGGCATGGGGTCGGGCGCCGGGCAGCGGCGGATCTGGTGCGCGCCTGTGCGGATCATGACTGGGTGATCTCGCCAGAGGAAGAAGCCGCTTTACTGGGCCCCGAGATTATCCCGGTGGAGGGGCTGTCGTTGCAGATCGGTCGCCAATTGCCTTTGTCAGGGCCGCGATGTGGCGTGATTGGCCCCGGATTTCTGGCCCAAAGTGGCGCTGTTGCGGTGATCCCGAGAGCAGGTGATCTGAGACTCATCTCTGCTCGGCAGCTACAAGGCCACCGACCATGGGTTCCTGACGCGCAATAAGCTTGGATGACACTGATCTGCGGTGACTATTGACCGGTCGTGCGGGTCAGAGGAGACGCGGTTTTACAGACACGCTCGGATAGACGCGCCAAAGGCGCGGCGACAGTACAAATATACCCGCTCCCTGATTGAGGCTTCTACCGCTGCGCCGGCAGCGCGCACAGTCCGGCCCATCCGCATCAATAGGTGCGGATCAGCCCCACGAGCCTGCCTTGCACCTTGACCTGATCTTCGCGCAGCATCCGGGTTTGGTAGGCGGGGTTGGCGGCCTCAAGCGCAATCATGTTGCCCTTCTTGCGGAAGCGTTTGAGCGTTGCTTCATAGCCTTCGACCAGCGCCACGACGATATCGCCATTATCGGCTGTCGAGCCTTCTTCGATCACCACGATATCGCCTTCGTTGATCCCGGCCTCGATCATCGAGTCGCCCTTCACCTCCAGCGCGTAATGCGATTTGCCCGATCCCAGCATCTGTTGGGGCACCGCCACATGGGTAGAGACTTCGCTGATCGCTTCAATCGGTGTGCCTGCTGCGATGCGGCCCATCACCGGCAGATCCACGGCAGAGGCAGCCGCTACCGGGCGCGCCTCGCGCGGGGGATCGACCCGGCTGCCTTCGATGACGCGGGGGGTGAAGCCGCCCAGTTTGGTTTCGAGGCTTTCAGGCAGCTTCACGATCTCGATCGCGCGGGCCCGATGCGCCAACCGCCGGATGAAGCCGCGTTCTTCCAGCGCCGTGATCAGCCGGTGGATGCCGGACTTGGACCGCAGGTCCAGCGCGTCCTTCATTTCGTCGAAAGACGGCGGCACCCCGTCACGCTGCATTCGGCGGTGAATTAGCTCCAGCAGGTCCAGCTGCTTCTTGGTCAGCATCGCACGGCTCCCCTCACGGAAATCACATCTGTTCGGGGAATGTTCTACCGGTGTTTCCGCTTCGTGTCAACATCTTGGGCTAAATCCGCAAGATATCCACAAGCGATCCGGCGCTCAGTGGCCCGGCGGATGGGGGATAGACCATCAGGGCATCGGCGCGGGAGAGGACGCTCAGCAGTGAGGAATCCTGCCTCGGATCCGGCGTGACGAGCGGGAACCGGCTGCCCGGCTCCAGCACGGCGCGGATATAGTGTTCACGTGGGCCGTTCTGGGGCAGATCCACCGCCAGTTCGGCCGTTTCACGTGGGGCCGGGGCCTTGCCCAGACCCAGCATCGCCCGGATCATCGGCACGAGGAAAATCTGCCCGCAGACCATGGCCGACACCGGGTTGCCGGGAAGGCCAAGCAGCGCCGCCTTTCCCATCCGCCCCGCCATCAGGGGTTTGCCGGGTCTGAGCGCCACTTTGTAGAAGCTGCGCTCCAACCCTTCGGCGGCGGCGACCTGAGCCACCAGATCATGATCGCCCACAGACGCGCCACCAATCGTCACGATAATATCCGCATCCGCCGCAAGCTTCAGAGTGCTGGCGAGGCTTTCTACCGTATCGCGGGCAATCGGCAGCAATCGCGCATGGGCACCCGCGGCCTCGGCCAGCGCCTTGAGCCCGTAGGAATTGGAGGCGACAATCTGGTCAGGGCGCGGGGTTTCGCCGGGCTGCACCAGCTCATCCCCGGTAGCGATCAGCGCGACCACGGGCTTGCGCGTGACGGGCAGCGTGGGCAGGTTCATGGCGGCGGCCAGCGCAAGATCGGCCGGGCGCAGAACGCGCGGGGCCTCCAAGGTGTCACCGGTCAGAAAATCGCCGCCGGCAGGGCGGATATTGGTCTGGTGATCCAGCCGGTCGCCCAGGGTGATCACATCACCGTTGCGCGTCACATCCTCCTGAATGATCACCCGCGTCGCGCCTTCGGGGATTGGCGCGCCGGTAAAGATGCGCACCGCCTGACCGTCGTCAAGTTTGCCTTTCCAGACATGGCCTGCCGCCGCCTCGCCGATCACGGTGAACGTGTCGCCGGGTTGGGGCGTTTCAGACGTCACCGCGTAGCCATCCATGGCCGAGGCCGCAAAGGGAGGCTGATCGCGCCGGGCCTGAACCGGTTGTGCAAGCACCCTGCCATAGGCATTGACCAGTGGAACCTCTTCGCAAGGCAGCGGATCGGCGAGCGCCAGACAAGCGGCGAGGGCCTCGTCAACGGTGATCATCCCTGCGCCTCGTATCTCCCGGACTTCCCGCCCTCTTTCAGCAGCAGGCGGATGCCGGTGATTTCCATTGACTTATCAACGGCTTTCACCATGTCGTAGACGGTCAGCGCGGCGGTGGATACGGCGGTCAGGGCTTCCATCTCTACCCCAGTCTGGCCGCCGGTCTTGACGGTTGCCACAATGCGGATGCCGGGAAGGCTTTCGACCGGCTCCAGTTCCAGCGCCACCTTGGTGATCGGCAGGGGATGGCAGAGCGGGATCAGGTCCGAGGTCTTCTTGGCCCCCATGATCCCCGCCAGCCGCGCAACGCCCAGAACATCGCCCTTTTTCGCCTCGCCGCCGGTGATCGCGGCCAGCGTTTCGGGTGTCATGCGCACGAAGCCCTCGGCCACGGCCACCCGCGCGGTCACGGGCTTGTCGGAGACATCGACCATATGCGCCTGCCCCTCGGCATCGAAATGCGTAAGGCCCGCCATTATTGCGCCGCCCGCAAGGGATTGGCCAGCAGCGTTTGTGTGGCACTTTCCACGTCGTCTTGACGCATCAGGCTTTCGCCGATCAGGAAGCAGCGGGTGCCATACATGGCGATATCGGACAGATCCTTGGGCGTGTTCAGCCCGGATTCTGACACCACCATCCGGTCGCCCGGAATGCGGCGCACCAGCGTCTTGGTGACATCGAGCGAGGTGACGAAGGTATTGAGATCCCGGTTGTTGATGCCGATCATGCGCGATTTCAGATTGAGCGCGCGGTCCAGTTCCGCGGCATCGTGCACCTCAATAAGCGCATCCATGCCCCATCGGGTCGCGGCGTCTTCCAGTTCCTCGGCTTGTGCATCGGACACGCTGGCCATGATAATCAGGATGCAATCGGCCCCAAGTGCGCGGGCCTCGGCCACCTGGTAGGGATCATAGAGGAAATCCTTGCGCAGGACGGGCAGAGAGACTGCGGCCCGCGCGGCGACAAGATAGTCATCGGCGCCCTGGAAAGAGGGTGTGTCGGTCAGCACTGACAGGCAGGTCGCCCCCCCGGTCTCATAGGCGCGGGCCAGTGCGGGCGGGTTGAAATCGGCGCGGATGAGCCCCTTCGAAGGGCTCGCCTTCTTGATCTCAGCGATCAGACCGTAGCCCTCTCGTGAGGCGATGCTCAGCGCCTTGGCAAAGGGGCGTATCGGCGGGGCCTCGGCTGCGTCGGCTTCCACGGCGGCCAGGGGCCGGGCGGCTTTGCGGGCGGCCACGTCTTCCAGCTTGTAGGCCTTGATCTTGTCGAGAATGCTTGCGGTCATATCGGTCCCGGATCCGTCCAGTTGATGGGCGTCATGCCCTGTTCTTGTAACCAGTTATTCGCGCGAGAGAAGGGGCGCGAGCCAAAAAAGCCCCGATGCGCGGAAAGGGGCGAGGGGTGGGGGGCCTCCAGCTTGAGATTACCCATTGCGGGAATGGCCCTGGCAGCTTTCTGCGCAGGCTTGCCCCAAAGCATGTAAACGCGGGGCATGGCGTCATTGGCGAGGCGGTCCAGCACCTGCCCGGTCAGACGCTGCCAACCCAGCTTTGCATGGCCATTGGCCACACCAGCGGGGACGGTCAGCACAGCGTTGAGCAGCAATACCCCCTGCGCGGCCCAGAACCGAAGATCGGCCGAGGGCGGGCATGTGCCCAGATCGGCCTGCATTTCCTTGTAGATATTGGCGAGAGACCGGGGCAGGGGGTGCACATGCGGTTCTGCCGAGAAGGCAAGCCCATGGGCGTGGCCCGGGGTCGGGTAGGGGTCCTGTCCGAGGATGACCACCTTGGTTCGCTCCGGTGGGCAAGCCTCCAGGGCGGCGAATACACGGTCAGGGGCGGGCAGCCAGGGGCGCGTCTCGGCGGTCAAAGCGGCTTCGAAGCCGCTAATATCGGTCGAAAAGGCGGGCAGGTCAGCCCAAGACCCGAGATGAGACAAGTCGAAACGCATGGATCAGGGGGTAGCGCGTGCGACCAGGCGGGGACAAGGCTTTTCGAAAAGCCTTCCAACGCGGTTTCGAAACCGCGTACGCCCCGCGTGCTCAAATGTGACGCAATGTCAGGCGGCGGATGTGACCCGGGCCAGGGTTTCCACTGCCTTCAGCGCTGCGCCGTCGTCAATGCTTCGTGCCGCGCGTTCCACACCCTCTGGCAGCGTTTCAACCGCGCCAGCCACGAGCAACGCTGCGGCAGAGTTCAGCAACACCGCATCGCGGTAGGCTCCGCCCTCGCCCTTCAGCAGCGCCCGGAACGCGACGCCGTTTTCTTCCGGTGTGCCCCCAAGGATGGCCTCGAACGGGTGCGTAGGCAGGCCGGCATCGGCGGGGGAAATCTCGAACTCTTCGATCTCGCCATTCTTCAGCGCCGCGACGGCGGAAGGGCCCGCGATGGACAGTTCATCGGTGCCGTCCGATCCGTGGACCAGCCACGCCGCTTCGGACCCTAAAGCCCCCAGAACCTCGGCCATGGGGCGAATGAGCCAGGGGGCAAAGGCGCCGGTCAACTGGCGCTTGACGCCGGCGGGGTTGGTCAGCGGACCCAGCACATTGAACAGCGTCCGCGTGCCAAGCTGTTGGCGGGTGGGCATCACATGGGCAATGGCCGGGTGGTGCATGGGCGCCATCATGAAGCCGATCCCGGCCTCTTTCAGCGCCTGCTCCACAACTTGTGCGCCAACCATGACGTTGACGCCCATCTGTCCAAGTGCATCCGCCGCACCCGATTTTGAAGAAAGATTGCGGTTGCCGTGTTTGGCCACGGGAACGCCGGCCCCGGCGACCACGAAGGCCGTGGCGGTCGAGATGTTCAGTGTGCCCTTGCCATCGCCGCCGGTGCCGACGATATCCATCGCGCCCTCAGGCGCGCGCACCGCAACGCATTTGCCGCGCATCACCTTGGCTGCGGCGGCTATTTCTTCCACTGTCTCACCGCGCACGCGCATCGCCATAAGCATCGCGCCGATCTGGGCGTCGGTTGCCTCGCCATCAAAAAGCAGGCCAAAAGCCTGTTCGGCCTCTGCATCCGTCAGGCTGCGCTCTGCCACGGCGGCGATCAGGGGTTTCATCTGATCGCTCATGCCGGTTCCTCCGCCAAGGCGCCGGAAACCGTCTTCAGGAAGCTCCGGAGCATCTCGTGCCCATGTTCGGAGCGGATGCTTTCGGGGTGGAACTGCACGCCTTCAATCGGCAGATCCCTGTGGCGCAGGCCCATGATTGTGCCATCTTCCAGCCAGGCGGTGATTTCCAGGCAATCGGGCAGGCTCTCGCGCTCCACCACCAGCGAGTGGTAACGGGTGCCCTGCAGGGGCGAGGGCAGGCCCGCGAACACGCCTTTGCCCGCGTGATGGATGCTGCCCATCTTGCCATGCACGATCTCGTGGCAGCGGACCACCTTGCCGCCAAAAGCCTCACCGATGGTCTGGTGCCCCAGGCAAACCCCCAGAAGCGGCGTGCCGGTTTCGGCTGCGGCGGCGGTCAGCGACAGGCAGATCCCGGCTTGCGCGGGGTCGCAGGGGCCGGGGCTCAGCACGATCCCGGCTGGGTTGAGCGCCATCGCCTGCTGCACATCCAGCGCGTCGTTGCGCACCACATGGGGGACGCATCCAAGTTCGCCCAGGTAATGGACCAGATTGTAGGTAAAACTGTCGTAGTTATCGATGAGCAGAAGCATGCCCGCAGGTCCTCGTCGCAAAAAGGGGTGCGCCTTACCCGCGCGCCGGGTTATACATGCGCAGGGCCGCGGGGCATGGTCAACCCATGCACCCACAGAACGGCCACTGGCTGGGGCTATTTGGATGTGAAGCGTCCCGTTCGGGGCGCAGGACACGTATCGAGAGGGTGAAAGACATGGGCAGAGGTCTGGTTTCAGGTCTGATCTGGGGCGCGTTCGTCGCCATTGTCGGCGCGGTACTGCTGTCACTTGGCACACCATTGCCGGACCGGCCCCCGTCGATGCAACAACCTGTGCAGTCAGAGGCACAAGACCCGACGCCCGCGCCGGTGGCGGAACCGGAAGCCGAGCTGACGGCCGAGCCCGCGTCTGACCCCGAGGCCGCAGAACCAACGGAGCCTGCTGGACAAGGCGCAACGTCTGTCCCGGTGTCCGAGATCCCTTTGCCCGCCGGGTCAGAGTTCAACCGCCCGCCCGAGGAAACCACGGCAGCCCTGCCGGGAATCGACACTGCACCCGCCGGTGCCCCGCAACCCATCACTGCATTGCCACCGCCCACAGGGCCGAGCCTGCCCGACACCGCCCCGGCACCGCAGCCTGAGGCGATGGACAGCCTTCAGGCGCCCTCGGCCGCGCCCGTGCTGGAC
>NZ_JBPBBA010000041.1:0-34506 GCF_050896395.1 Nioella aestuarii
TGGCGCGGTCTTTGCGCGGCATAAGGGACAGCCATACTGCCCTTGGAGAGACTGGTTCGCATTCGTCTGGCAGCACCTTTGCGAGAGTTCCCGGCTGTACTCGCCTGCCATGGCGCGCTTGACGCCTTTGACGATCGTAGAGACCGGGCTTCCATCGTTTTCAAATTGCTCGGCGCAATAGATGACGGAGATGCCGGCGCGTTTGCAAATGTACTCGTAGTACGCGCTTTCGTCCGCATCCTGAAACCGACCCCAGCGGCTGATATCGTAGACGAGCACCGCTTCGAAATCGGCTCTGCCCAATTGAATGTCGTCGATCAGCTGCTTGAGTCCGTCGCGGCCCTGGATCCTTAGACCGCTCTTTCCCTCATCCGAATAGGTGCGGACGATCTCGATCCCGCGCTGCTCAGCATAGTGCGCGATCGAGTCCGACTGGTTCTCTGTCGAATAGCGTTGATGCTCGGTAGACATGCGGACGTATTGAGCAGCGCGCCGAGGCTGCGCTCCCTTTGGCGCCATTGCGCCTCCGTCATGTCCGTCCCTCCAGCTCAAGAACCGAGCCTTTCATTTTTCGCCTTCGGCAAGTCACGGGAAATGCCTGTGATTCCATGGGGCCGAAGCATAGACGCGGAGGTTCGGAAAAATGTTTCCTAAGATGGGCAAGACTTTTCCAGATGACGACGAAGGGAAGGTCGATCGACTAAAATAACAAATGGCCATTGCGGCTGCTCTGAAGCGGGAGCTCGGTGGATCTCATCAAGCGATCAAGATTGTGATGCGCTGGACGGGTGTCTCGGAGCGAACGGCCAAGAACTGGCTCGCAGGCTCCCACGGTCCGGCTGGAGAGCACCTGGTCGAGCTCATGCGGAATTCGAACGAGGTGTTGGCTGCGGTGCTTGTGTTGGCCGGGCGAGGAGAGTTGAAGATTGGGGCGGGACTGCACGAAACCCGCGAGACCCTTCTTCAAGTGCTCGATGTCTTGGACGGCCTTCTCGGAACTTCCGAAGCAGGGGCTGGTGAAAGCGAGTAGGCGGTGTTTCGCGCCAGGTTCGCGACACTCCTGAGTAGAGCGACGTTCAGTTCGAAGTCGCTTCGCTCGATCAAAACCGAGAAAATTCAGAAAGTTAGAAAAATGCCCAGAGTTCCCCAGGTGTTCTCGCGTGCCGCCCTTTTAGTAGAGACTGGTTCGCATTGGTCTCCCAGCACCGCCACCCACATAACCCCTTGATATTAATGTAAAATACCCGTGATTTCCCTTCGGAATTCCCGCGGGTTAGGCCTGTTTGGTGCTGGTAGAGACGCGTCTCCGGGGCGGGACCCGGCGCATTTCGCCTGCGAGTCTCTGATGCAAGCAACCCGCGGGTCAGTTTTCGCGGGTGATTTCCGGCGCATGCGAACTTTGCAGAAATTCGCCGCCGTACACGCCTCAGTCTATAACCTCTTCAATACGGAACGCAGCCTCTCCAGTCGATACCTCTTCAAGCAGAACCGCGCCGCTGCTCTCGCCGAGTGGCGCGCTCTTTGTGCGGCATAAGGGACGGGTCTGCTGTCCTTGTGGAGACTGGTTCGAATTAGTCTGCCAGCACCATCCGAAGTGCAACGCGGCCAATCAGCCTTTGGAGTATCGGAGATGCCACCAGAGCAAGTGCAACGATCAGAAAGAAGCTGATACCCGGACTATCCTGAAGTAAGTTCATTGGCTTAACTCCTCCCGGCTTTTCTTCTGTTCTTGGTCGTGAGCACGCAGGGCAGAGCAAAGCTGCGAGCAGTCGAGTCGTATGTTAATGGTATAGCGACAAAGCGCTAAATCAAACTCTTGTCCGCTTTGGACTTGAACCAGCCTTTCGTAGAGCGACGGATCAGCGTCCGCTCTGGGCCACTTTGCAGATTTCAGATCACGGGGAGGTGCGTGACAGCAATATGCGGATAGTTTGGTCATCTCAGTTGCCAGTGCGGCACTACCAAGATCGAATTCTTCAGACAAAAGAAGAACAGCAAGACCCGCGACACGTCCATCATCAGGCGGACCCGAAAAGCTCGACTGATGCGCTTTGTGCACATAGAGTTTAGTTTCAGTCTCGCAAACGCTGGTGCCACCATGGCCAGGATCGCCGTTTTGGGCTTTCTACTCGAAAGCAACCGGTTCGCACCGAATACGGATCGCGCTGACTTTGATCGTCGCACCTGGCTCGTGGGTCAAGAAATCCTGTCAGATGCCCGCAGAGTTGCGCCGCGACAGGGGGCTGAGATTCCGGCGTTTCTGGACGAAGTAGCCAGCCATCTAGATGCGGAGGTGGTGCCCGTTCTTGTGGCTGGTGCGGAGCCAGGGGGCCCGCTGGATGAAGACGTGCTGCGTACTGTCCTGGGCATCATACGCACCAAATTGTCAGATGAGGCGCCGATTGACGGGGTCTATATTGCCAGCCATGGCGCGATGGTCGGTGTAGAGACCCTGGACCCCGATGGTGCTTTGATGGAGGTCGTTCGCGAGGCTGTAGGACCGCACGTGCCTGTGGTTGCGACACTTGATCTGCATGCGAACCTTTCCGACAGGATGGCCCGTGCAGCCAATTGTCTGATTGGCTACCGCACCAATCCCCATGTCGATCAGGCAAAGGTGGCACGTGAGGCCGCCATCATCCTTTCCCGCATGATAAATGGAACCAAATTCCACATGCGCCATCTGCGCCTTCCATTGACACCTGCCAGCGTGACCCTGCTGACCGATGGCCCGGGGGCCTATGCCGATCAGGTCCGAGAAGCGGCCCATCTCACGGATGCTCATGGGATTGTCGCGAATGCCACTGTGCTCGGCGGGTTTGTCTATAGCGATACGCCCGACAACGGTGTGGCGGTTCTTGTCACGGCGACGGACCGAACCGTGGCCGAGCGCGAGACCGCACGGCTGGCCGGGCAGCTTTGGGCCGAAAGACACCGATTTACGCGTGACCTGACATCAATCGCCGATGCCATTCAAGCTGCCACCGCGCAAGATGACGCGCGATGGATCCTGTCGGATGCTGGCGACAATCCCGGTGGTGGCGGCCTCGGGACATCCAGTGATCTCCTTCAGGCCTTGATCGCAGCGAAGGCCGATGACGTGCTTTATGGACTGTTCATCGACGCCGACCTCGCGGCTGAAGCTGCCTCTGCCGGGGTTGGCGAAAGCTTCACGGCGCGGTTCCTGCGCGGCGGGTCCGACGGTTTCGGAGTGCCGTTTTCCGTCGAAGCGGAAGTGGTTGCCCTGAGTGACGGATGCGTTGTTGGGCGACGCGGGCTCGTCGCTGGCCGACGCGTAGATCTGGGGCCAACAGCTGCCTTGAGAATCGCGGGCATCACAGTGGTTGTCGCCAGCAACCGCAAGCAATGCGCTGACCCGGTCTATTTTGAGCATCTCGGTCTCGATCCAAGGGATTTTCGTACCGTTGTCGTCAAAAGCCGCGGCCATTTCCGCGCGGGGTTCGACGAGTTCTTCACGCCGGAACAGGTGCTTGAAGTGGACACGACGGGTCTTACCAGCCCGGTACTGAGCAACTTCAATTTCAGTGGATTGCCACGCCCGGTCTATCCTCTTGATGCTGACGCTGTCTGGTCACCTCCTGACTGGGCCATCCCGTATCTCGAAGCAATGGATATGTTGCCGTGAGTTATCGTATCGCACTTGCCGGGCTGCATATGGAATGCGCAACCTTCCTGCCGCATGTTACCGGTCATGACGTCTTCGAGGCGGGAACCATGCGCGGCCAGGATCTTGTCGAGACCTTTCACAACTCCAACACCGTCATGGGGGGCTTCCTGAGGATCCTTGATGAGGCCGGGGCGGAGGCTGTCCCGATCCTTCATGCCGATGGCGGGGCCGCAGGGCTTGCCGATCAGAAGGCGGTTGCGGCCTATCGACAGGAAATCGTGGACGGCATTAGGGCGGTGCGGGGCAGTGCTGACGGGGTGCTGCTGCATCTGCACGGGGCGATGGTGACCCAGGACGAGCTGGATCCCGACGCGCGCACGCTCGACGCGATCCGCAAGGCTGCCGGACCGGATATGCCGATCATGGTAGCGCTGGATTATCATGCCAATCTGGATGCGGGTTCCCTCGCAGGGGCGACGGCGGCCTTTGGCTATCGCTACTCTCCTCACATCGACATGGGGAGAACCGGAGAACGCGCGGCGCGATGCCTGTTAAAGACCCTCAGGGGCGAAATTCGCCCCGCCATGGCATTGGCCAGACCCGGGTTGATCCTTCCTTCCATCTTCTCCGCCACGGATCTCACCCCTCTGAACAGCCTTGTCGAGAGGGCGAGATCCGCCTCTGATGACAAGGCTGGATATCTGGACGTTTCGCTCTTTGCCGGGTTTGCCTACGCGGATGTTCCTAACTGCGGGGCGTCTGTCGTGGCGGTCGTCGATGGAACGGTGGAAGACGCAGAGGCTCTGGCAGACGACCTTTCAAAAGAGCTCGATCACCACAGGCAGGCCTTGTCCGCACCCGTTCCTGTCTACGGGTTGAAAGAAGGCGTTGAAAAAGCATGCGCCATCGCGGGCGGGTCGGATCGTCCGGTTGTCATCCTGGAACATGCAGACCGCGCAAATGACAGCACTCATGGGCTGCGCCACCTGCTGCCCCTTGCAGACCAGATGCGGATTGCGGTGCCCTTCCTCTGGGATCCGGGGTCGGTGGCAGATGCCATTGCAGCAGGTCAAGGCGCGGAGGTTGCGCTGTGCCTCGGGGGGCATTCCGCCCCAAAAGCCGGCGGCCCGGTCCAGGTGACGGCGCGGGTCGATGCCGTGAAGCGGGATTTCAGATATCGCGGCACCGGAGAGATGCGGGCCGGCAGCGAAGTCCGCTTGGGGGACAGCGTTCTACTGGATGTGGGCGGTATGAAGATCAGTGTCACAAGCCTTTCGCAGAGTGCGATCGACTTTGACCCGTTTGTTCAATTCGATCTCGACCCTTGGGAATTTGACATCGTCCTACTGCGGTCGAAAACGCATTTTCGGGCGGCCTGGGACGGCTTCGCCGCTGCAATCGTCATCATCGACACAGCGGATTACGGGCCGGCGGATATCTCGACACTTCCTTATAAACACGCGCGTCCATAGCCCGTCCGGTCCCTTCAAGTGCTTCTATTAATCCGGTTTCCTGGCGCCTTGCAGCAGCAGGACGGAAAAAAAATGCTACCCGGATCCGGAAAATTGCGTCTAACGTGACCCATGCCTGAAAAAAGGTGCCCCCAAGAGCACCCCTCAAAATAGGCATGGAACCGTTGAAAACAGGGAGTTAATGCAATGTGGAAGTCATTGTCTGCCGCAACGCTTGCGGCGGGGATGGTATTGGGCACAGTCGCCCATGCCGAAGATATTACGATTGCGGTGGCGTCCGAGGTCACGGCCATGGACCCGCACTACCATAACACCGGCAACAACAACCAGATCGTGGGGCTGATCTACGATCGCCTGCTACATCAGGACAGCAATCAGCAGCTCGGGCCCGGCCTTGCCGTCGAGTGGGGACCGATTGCCGATGATGTCTGGGAATTTCAGCTGCGCGAGGGCGTGACCTTCCATGACGGCTCTGCCTTCACGGCCGAAGATGTGGTGTTCAGCTACGAGCGTGTTCCGAATGTACCCAACAGCCCGTCTTCCTTCGCGACCTACACTGCGGGCATCGCCGAAATCATCGTTGTTGATGACCATACCATTCAGTTCCGCACAAATGGTCCGTACCCGTTGCTCCCGATCGACCTGTCCACCATTCAGATCATCAGTTCGGAAAATCCCGAGGCGACAACGGAAGAGTTCAACGCCGGCACCGCCAGCATCGGAACCGGTCCGTACCGCTTTGTCAGCTACACGCCGGGTGAAAGCATCGTGCTGGAAGCCAATCCCGACTATTGGGGCGGTGCTCCGCAGTTCGACACCGTCACCTATCGGCCCATCAGCTCTGACGCGGCGCGCGTTGCAGCCCTTTTGGCGGGCGACGTCGATGTGATTTCGGGGGTTCCGACATCCGACATCGAAACGCTTGAAGGCAACGAGGACATCGTTCTCAGCCAGGGCGTGTCCAACCGGGTGATCTACCTGCATATCGACAGCCGCCGGGTCTATTCACCCTTCGTAACCGACAATGACGGCAATCAGATCTTCAATCCGTTCCAGGACGTCAATGTTCGGCGGGCCATTTCCATGGCGATCGACCGCGAAACCATCGTTGAAGAGGTGATGGAGGGCATCGCTATCCCAGCCGGGCAGGTGCTGCCGGAAGGATTCTTCGGTGTCTCCGACAATATCGAGGTGCCGGAATACGATCCTGAAGGTGCGCGCGAACTGCTGGCCGAGGCCGGATATCCGGACGGCTTCCGCCTGACGATCCACGGCCCGAACGACCGGTATATCAACGATGAGCAGATCGCCCAGGCGATTGCTCAGATGCTGACCCGTGTCGGAATTCAGACCGAAGTCGAAACCATGCCGCGTTCGGTCTACTTCGGCCGCGCGACAGGGGACGAGAACGGATCCGAATTCTCCTTGATGCTTGTTGGTTGGGGATCTGGCACCGGTGAGGCCTCATCGCCGCTGCGCGCGCTGTTGCACACGCGCGATGACGATACGGGCCTTGGTCGGACAAACCGTGGCCGCTATTCTAGCGCGGCGTTCGACGCGACCCTGCAACTCGCGCTGAACACGGTTGATGACGATCTTCGCCAGGAACTGCTTGCGCGGGCCACTGAAATCGCCATGCGTGAAGTTGGGCTGATCCCGACGCATTTCCAGGTGAACACCTGGGCTACGCGCGCCGGGCTTCGGTACATCCCGCGGACGGACGAATACACGCGTCCGACCAATGTGGTGATCGAATAAGTGACCTGATGCGGGCGGAGGGTTTCGATCTTCCGCCCGTCCGCTACCAAACGACTGCTGTGTCTCCTAGGCTCTTGAAGGGGACCACGTTAGGGACGGATCCGCGACCATGACGGTTTTCATCATCCGCCGATTGATGCAGAGCATCCTCGTCATCCTTGTCATGACGGTTCTCGTGTTCGCGGGGGTTTATGCCATCGGCAATCCGGTTGAAATTCTCATCAGCCAGGACGCGACTGAAGCAGAACGGGCCGCCGCCATCGCCCGTCTCGGTCTCGACAGGAGTCTGCCCGAACAATATCTCGCCTTTTTGGGCAATCTTGTCAGGGGCGATCTGGGCACCAGTTTCGTCTTTGGTGAACCCGCCCTGCAACTGGTGCTGCAACGCTTCCCGGCGACGATGGAACTTGCCATCTGCGCTATGGTCATCGCGATCTTCATAGGGGTTCCACTGGGTCTCTACGCAGGCCTGAAACCCGAAAGCATCGCTGGCCGGACAATCATGACCGGTTCGATCTTCGGATTTTCGCTTCCCAATTTCTGGCAAGGCTTGATGCTTATCATGCTGTTTGCGGTAATCCTGCAGTGGTTGCCCGCCGGCGGCCGGGGGGTGCGCGGCGAATTCCTCGGGATAGAAAGCAGTTTCTTTTCCTGGGATGGAATAAGCCATCTGATCCTACCTGCAATCAATCTGGCTCTGTTCAAGACGAGCCTCGTCATCCGCCTGACCCGCGCCTCGGTGCGTGAGACGATCAATCTGGACTATGTGAAATTCGCCCGTGCGAAGGGCCTTCGGCCCCGCCGCGTCATCGGCCTGCATGTCCTCAAGAATATCATGATCCCGCTTGTCACCATCATCGGCTTGGAGTTCGGGTCGGTCATCGCCTTTGCGGTCGTAACCGAGACGGTGTTTGCCTGGCCCGGTATGGGCAAGCTCATCATCGACAGTATCTTCCAGCTCGACCGACCGGTGATTGTTGCCTACCTCATCGTGATTGTGTGCCTGTTCATCACCATCAACCTCATCGTGGACATCCTCTACGCAATCCTGGACCCTCGTGTCCGACTTTCGGATCAAAAGGCATGAGCAGCATCGAGATCGATCCAGGCACCGCATCACCACCTGACCAGAAGGCGGTCAAACCGGTGCCCCCTGCGGTGCGTATCGCACGGGATTTCGTTGAAAGCCCGCTTGCTGTACTCGGGCTGGTAATCTTGCTTTGCATCATATCAATAGCGATCCTCGCAACTGTAATCGCGCCCCAGAATCCCTATGATCTGTCTGAAATCCGCCTGGAGGACAGCCGTCAACCACCCGGCTCCCTTCGGATGACCGATCCGTGGGAAACCGATCTGATCCTCGCCATCGATCCAACGACCGAAGGTCGAACCGAGATCGCCTTTCCGGATGAGGCCCCCTTTGATGGCGCGGTGCTGTCCTGGACGCCGGTCAGCGGCGAAAATTCCGTGGTGGTTCGCCTTGTCTTCGACCCAGCACTGGACAGTGTTCCACTTGAGCCCCTGCGGCTCGATGAATTGCCGCGTGGCGCTGATCTGGATGTCGGTGAGAAACACAGTTTCCGATCCTTCTGGACAGTTGAACCTGCGGATCTTGAGGAATTCACGATCTCCTCCGACCGTGCCCTAGATCAGCCCTTTGAGTTGGAACTGGCTGTCCACGGGACCGAAGGCGAGACGATCATGACCTATTGGCTCGGGACCGACGGGCAGGGTCGCGACATGTTGTCGGCGATCATGTATGGCCTGCGCACAAGTCTGGCAGTCGGCGTCGTTTCCTGCTTCTTTGCCATGATCATCGGCCTGAGCTTAGGCATGATTGCCGCCTTTTTTGGTGGCAAGATCGAAACCGTGATCATGCGTATTGTCGATCTTCAGCTCAGCTTCCCAACGATCCTTGTGGCCTTAATGCTGCTCGCAATCCTCGGATCAGGGGTCGAGAAGGTCATGTTGGCACTTGTGATCGTGCAATGGGCTTACTTCGCGCGAACCGCCAGATCGGTGGCTTTGGTCGAGCGCAGCAAAGAATATGTGGAGGCCGCGCAATGCCTTGCCCTGTCCCGCACTCGTGTCATTTTCCGGCATCTTCTGCCGAACTGCCTGCCGCCGATCATCGTCGTCGCAACCGTTCAGGTAGCGAATGCGATTGCGCTGGAGGCGACCCTGTCATTCCTTGGGATCGGCTTGCCGGTAACGGAACCAAGCCTGGGCCTGCTGATCTCTAACGGCTTTGAGTACATGCTCTCCGGACGTTACTGGATCAGCGTCTATCCCGGCATCGCGCTGCTCATCACGATCATCGCAATCAACCTTGTGGGGGACCGTTTGAGAGACATCCTAAATCCGAGGTTGAACCGATGAGCCTGCTGAGCATCGATAACCTGAAGACCCATTTCTTCACCAAATCCGGTGTTGTGAAATCCGTCGATGGCGTGTCGTTCGAGCTCGACCGGGGCGAGATCCTTGGCATTGTGGGAGAGAGCGGATCGGGAAAGTCCGTGACAGGCTTTTCGATCATGGGCCTGGTTGATCAACCTGGCCGGATCGTGGAAGGGTCTATTCGCTTCGATGGTCAGGATCTGGTGGCATTGCCAGAACCTAAGATGCGCGACCTGCGCGGACGCCGGATCGCAATGATCTTTCAAGACCCGATGATGACTCTCAACCCCGTCCTGCGGGTAGATACTCAGATGATCGAGGCACTGAGGGCGCACGGAAAATGGACGGATGAGGATGCCCGTCAAAGGTGCCGGGATGTCTTGGGGCAGGTCGGCATTCCCAGCCCGGATGAGCGTTTGAAAAGCTATCCGCACCAGTTCTCCGGCGGTATGCGTCAGCGTGTGGCCATCGCGATTGCCCTCCTGCATCAGCCGGACCTGATCATTGCGGACGAGCCTACAACGGCGCTTGATGTCACGATCCAGGCGCAGATCCTCTACGAAGTTCAGAAACTCGTGGCCGAACACAACACGGCGATGATCTGGGTCACCCATGACCTTGCGGTGGTGGCTGGCCTCGCCAACCGGGTGGCGGTGATGTATGCGGGGCGGATCGTGGAAATGGGCACCACCGAAGAGGTCGTCAACCGGCCCTTCCATCACTACACCTCCGGTCTGATCGGCTCTGCCCCGTCCCGCAATGCGCGTGGCACGCGTCTAACCCAGATTCGGGGCATGGCGCCCTTGCCGATGAATCTTCCAGCCGGCTGCGCGTTCCGGCCAAGATGCGACCGCGCCAGCGAAGCCTGTGCAACAGCACCCGACGCCACCACACCCGAGGGCGATCACCTGGTCCGGTGTCATCATCCCCTTGGCGTCGGCGAGGACCGGGGGACGGCAGCATGACCACTCCGATCATTGAACTGGAAGCCGTGTCCAAGCGGTTTGTGAAGAAGCTCGACATTGCCGAAAAATTCGCTCGCCGTCTTGGGGCCAAGGTCGAGGAACACACGGTGCACGCCGTGGATAGCGTGAATCTGTCGATCATGCCCGGGGAAGTGGTTGGTCTGGTCGGGGAAAGCGGCTGCGGCAAGAGCACCCTTGGCCGCTGCGTGGCGGGGGTCCATCAGCCCACAGAGGGGATTATCCGGTTTCTCGGCCAGGATGTCCAATCGCTTCGGGGCAAGGACTTGCTGGAAAGCCGGTTGAAGGTCCAGATGATATTCCAAGACCCCATGAGCAGCCTCAATCCACGGCTCAAAGTGTCCGATATCATCAGCGAGGCGCCCCTATTCCACGGCTTGATCAAACGTGGCGAGGTAGAGGATTACGTTGCGATGACCATGCAGCGAGTGGGCCTCGACCCGTCCTATCGTCATCGATACCCACACCAGTTTTCCGGCGGTCAGCGCCAGCGTATCGGCATCGCGCGTGCCTTGGCTGTTCAGCCAGATTTCATCGTCTGCGACGAGGCCGTCGCCGCGCTTGACGTGTCGATCCAGGCGCAGGTTTTGAACCTGTTCATGGACCTGCGCGAGGATCTGGGGCTTACATATCTGTTTATCAGCCACGATCTTGGCGTGGTCGAGCATCTCAGCGACCGCGTGGTGATCATGTATCTGGGACGGGTCGTCGAAACGGCACCGACGGAAGAGCTGTTCGCTGCACCGAACCATCCCTACACACAGGCCCTGCTGATAGAGGCGCCACGCCTTGAAACGGATCGGCGGATCTACGCGCCGATCAAAGGGGAAATCCCGTCACCGCTTGATCCGCCTAAGGGGTGCCATTTCCATCCGCGCTGCCCCCATGCCACCGAACGCTGTCGGATCGAGGTGCCCGAGTTGAAGGAAATTTCACCCGGCCGCACCAGCGCCTGCCACCTGAACGACGGTTAGGTTTCGGATGGCAGGGGCGTATTCCTGCCTTTCCCGGACCCGACCATACGAAGAACAACGGCGCAGATGCCTGGTGCTAGTTCGGTAGTCACCACAAGCAATGGCGCTAGATGAGCCTTCGAGCAATGCCAGTACCTCTGACTGAACTGAGCGGCAAATTTTACCGCACCATACCTGTGAACCAGATTGATCGGGTTCTGGCGCCTCCCACCCCGCAGAGCGCGGGCCGCTATCATCGCCATGGGCAACGCGCGTTGTACATGAGCCCAAACCTCGATTGGGCGCGCAGGGCGGTTTCCGGCTACATGCGGGAGGATATGAAGCCGAGATTTGTCTTCACACTGGACGTCATCGGCGCTCGTGTCTTTGACCAGCTCAGCTTGAGGTCATGCCGAGATATTGGCGTTGATCGGGACTTGTCCAACCGACCTTGGCGTCCCGCGTTGAATGAAGGGAAAGAGCCGGACTCGTGGCAGATTTCGGACCAGATCAGAGAGCTGGACGCCGACGGACTCATCGACGTGTCGCGTCACATCCCCGGTGGGTGGCACCTTGTGCTGTTCAGGTGGAACGCGTTCGGCGGACCGGTGGTGCGCGTTTCGGGCGGCCCAAAAACGGTGTACCCGAACCCAAGCGGCCCGAAATGGAGCTAGGTGTTGCCAGTAGAAGAACGGTGCGCTTGTCCCTCATTGCTGACACTCGCAGCCTTACGCCGTTTGAAACACCGGGCTGAAGATCCAGCCAGATCACACCCCTTGCCGCTCACTCGACCCAACGGCCCAAGCGCACCGCCGTCGCCCCCGGGGTCAGCCTGCGGCTTGGCATGATCAGAACGCAGCCATCATGCGGCGCGCGGATTTCCTTGTCTCCATCCATGCCGATCAGATCCCCTTTGGAGAGCGTCTCCAGGCCCGTGAAGGGCTGTGCGAACTCGAAGCAGTCGGTCTCGACCGTGACCGGCATCTCGACCTTCACCACGCGCTGTGCGGCCGGTAGGGGCAACATATGGGGCTCTGCAGTCTCGGCTTCGATCATCTCATGCAACAATAGCCAGCGATATACGCTGTCGATCGCAATTGGTCCCGCAGCCGCTTCCCAGTGTTGGCCGCACTCGATCAGCACTGCGGTCTTGGGGCTGCGAGGATCACCGAAGCCACCATAGTCGCGTAACCGTCGCCCCGCAGCATGGCCAGTATCGGCCACGATAATCTCCGGTGTCCCGAGTTGCCTTGACATTGCGGTGCTTTTTTCCAGCGGCCCGGCCACGATCACCGGGGCCGTCTTGTGCTGCATCGAATGCACGTCAAACAGGATATCCACCGTGTCGATCAGGGGGCGGATCTGGCGGGCGCGATCAAGTTCGCACGACCTGCGATCCCCCTCCAGAGTTTCCGTATCCCAGACCCTGTTCATGTCCTCGTCCAGAAACCGGCTTGCCATCGGATCGTCCCCGTCAAAGGCCTCATAGGCCGCGACATTGGAAAATCCGAGCGTCAGCGTGCCCTTCATTGGCCGGACGCCCGCCCGAAACAGATGGTCAAGTGCGATGACCCCGCAGACCTCGTTGCCGTGAACAAGGGCATTGATCAGAACATGTGGCCCTGCAACGCCGCTGTCAAAGCTGGTGTAGTAGTCCACGCCGGTGTTGCCGACCCGGTAAGGCGAGATATCGGGGAAGGGCAGCTCGATAGGATACTTGTTGGGGTCGGTCGCGCTCATGAGGTGGGCCTTGGCACGATCGGCGGTTCGACCCCATCGGGAAGCGGACAAACATAAGGTGTCTTCTTCAGATGGGCCGCGTGAATCTCCTTTGCCTTTGCAAGAAGGGCAGGATCTTCCATTACCCGTTTGGCTGTTGCAGCCATGACCTTGGCGGCATAGACCATACCCTTGTGCGCGGCCGGAGCCTTGCCTTGCGCGACCGTTTGCCAGGTGTGAAACGGTGTGCCGACTGCACAGGTTGCCACGCGGGCCTGAACCGTGGGTACGCTCCAACTGACATCCCCGACATCCGTTGATCCTTCTCCGCCCTCACCCTTGAGGTCCAGCGGCGCCACGAAATCGCAAAGGGCTAGGCTTTCGTCCGGTGCTGGCATACCGACGCGCCGGAAGGATACCGCGATATCGTCCGCCGTCAGGGTCTTTTGAATCTCTCGGGCGAACGCCGTGTCTGTTTCATCAAAGGCAACCGGACCCAGACGCTCCATCTCCACCTGCATGGCCTCCTCCAGAGGCCGGTTGCCGATCAGGTTCGATACCCCGGTAAAGACGCGGGATTCGACGCGAGTCTCCGTCATCAGGGCGGCTCCTTCGGCGATCTTCTTTACCCGCTCGATCAGGGATCGAAGCCCCGGCAAGTCCGAGGCACGGACCAGTTGCCGAACGGTCGCCCGGTGCTGCACCACGTTGGGGGCAACCCCGCCTGCGTCGAGATAGGCATAGTGAACGCGCGCATCATCCGGCATGTGTTCGCGCATGTAGTTGATACCAACATTCATCAGCTCCACCGCATCAAGGGCGCTTCGGCCCAGTTCGGGCGCGCCTGCGGCATGGGCTGCCTTTCCGTGGAAGGTGAAGTCGATCCGGGTGTTGGCCAGCGAGTTTGCCCGGTTTACGGCAGTAAACGTAGCCGGGTGCCAGGATATCGCCGCATCAACATCGTCGAACAATCCTTCGCGCACCATGAATGCCTTGGCCGCGCCGCCCTCTTCCGCAGGGCATCCATAATAGCGGACCCTTGCTTTGATTCCGTTTTCCTCGATCCAGTCCTTTACGGCAGTCGCGGCAAGCAGGGCCGCAGCGCCCAACAGGTTATGTCCGCAGCCATGGCCGTTTCCTCCGGATTCCTGTGGGCGCGGTTCTGCAACACCAGGCTCTTGGCTGAGATAAGGCAGCGCATCGAACTCTCCGAGTATCGCGATGACCGGTCCTTCTTCACCTGCCTCGCCCGTAACAGCCGTCGGGATTCCAGCAGCGTTTTCGGTTACTCGAAAGCCCTTCTGTGCAAGCATCGCCTTGTGTTCAGCAACGGAACGGTACTCATTGTAGAGCGTTTCCGGCATCTCAAAGACGCGATCTGACAATGCAATCAGATCCTCCTTGTGATGATCTACATTCTCCCAGATAACGTTTGAATTCTGCATCGCTGCTCTCCCACCGACCGGTCCGATGAATGAGGCTCCCATGGTCGATGGCGGTTGGCAAGTATCCAGTTTTGCTCAACTTCACTTCTTCAACTGAGAACCTAGCAACTGTGTTTATTCGCCGAGCTGAAGCTGCCACGGGATGCCAGTTTTGATGATCGCGTTGGCGATTGTGATCAGCCTGCGTGCGATTGCGATGATGACGAGCTTGTGGGGCTTACCGCGTTCTTTCAGACGTTTTGCGACCGGTTTGAGAACTGGATTATGGCAGGCAGCGGCGAGCGCAGCCTGGAACAGAACACGTCGCAGCGATCGTCGACCGCCCGCAATCGTTCTCCTCACTCGCATTGCCCCGCTGTCGTGTGGGACTGGTGCCAGGCCAGTCATGGCACCGGCTTCGCCTGATGTCATTCGGCCTAGTTCGGGCAATTCGGCAATCAGCATCGCAGCTGAGACCGGACCAATTCCCGGGATTGATCGCAGTAGGTTCGCCTTGGCGGCAAGAGGCTCCACTTGTGCGATGACGTTTTCGATCCGCCGTTCGATTTGATCGATCTGAGTATCGAGCACCTCTTTGAGTTCATCATCCATGGTCTCGACGTCGGCAGAAATACCCTGCTTCCTGCGCGCGGCGATCTGGGCTTTGAGCCGCTTGCGCATATCGACAAGTTGCCCCCTCCGCGTCGTCAAGGTTCTGAGAATACGTAGATTCTCATCTGGAAGTTCTCGCCCGGCCTCAGGTCTGAATGCCATGAACCTGGCGATGAGTTCGGCATCGATCCGGTCAGTCTTCGCCAGCGTGCCCCGGGAAAGCGCGAACGCCTTGATCTGTGCCGGAGACAGCTGGACAGCGATAATCCCTGCATCGACAAGTTCCGTCCAGAGCACCCATTCATGGCCACCTGTAGCTTCAAATCCCACTTTCACGGGGCCGGATAGCTTCTGGATCATCGCGACCAACGCAATATGGCCATCCGCCGTGTTGGGGTGCCGGAACCGATTCTGGCCAGGAAGGCAGAACCCGTCCAACCAGTCGCGCGATACATCTATCCCAAGGATGGTAGTCTCAGATATCATGTCACTCTCTCTTCCTTATGCTTCGCGGTCCCACAAAACGGGCCGCCGTCAACTGTTCGAGACGGTGAAGAGAGGCAGGATCAGCCTGCTAGATGACGTGGTCATGCCACAAGGTGTTTAGCGCTGTATCCAACCCCGTCGCCGCTCCTGGCCGGGAGCGGCGACGGGGAAGCTATATCAGGGCCGAGACACATAAGGTGTTTGATCCCAGGGTTCGATGGCCTGATCCTTTCGTTGAATTGTAAGAAAGCACTTTGGGACACGTTCGTCATGGCTGCGCAACGACAACACACCCCTTCAGAAGTGCAATGAAGTGATCGCTGGCTTCTCTCGCACAGATGAGCCTGGTTTTCGGCGTCAGTCCCAAGACAGTTACAAAGTGGTGCAGTTGCGCGACGATCGAGGATATGGAAACCAATCCAGAGGAACCCTGCTTGATGGCTCTGTTACCATCGCCAGCACCCCGGATTTGCAGTCGCCGCGAAGGTCTGGTTTGACGGACCGCAACTCGGCAATCAATTTGTTGGGTCATTGGCAGCTCTGGGCCGTCCATTAAGGGCGGCCCGGTGGATTAGATTTCAACGGCTTCAGAGATCGCGAGCGCGTCTTCCAACTCGACACCAAGATACCGCACCGTGCTGTCCATCTTGGTGTGGCCCAAGAGGAGTTGTACCGCGCGAAGGTTCCCGGTCTTCCGGTAGATCTGCGCAACCTTCGTTCGCCGCATCGAATGGGTACCGTACGAGCTCGGCTCCAAACCTATCGATTTTACCCAATCCCGGACCAGGCGAGCGTACTGCCGGGTCGAGATGTGCAACCGCTCGTGAAACCGCCCCGGCCAGAGGTATTCAGATCCGATCATCAACGGCTCGTCCATCCAGCCCAGCAGCGACTTTCGCGTGCCCTCGGTGATCTCGAAACGGACGGGTTTCCGTGTCTTGCTCTGGATGATTGAGGCCCGCTCCTTGACCCGACCGGCCGCGTAGACATCAGCGACCTTCAGTTTGACCAGATCGCATCCTCGCAATTTGCTGTCGATGGCAAGATTGAACAGCGCCAAATCGCGAAGGTTGCCGATCGAAATGCCTGGCGATCATTCGTGTCTTCGATTGGTCGCCATGGTCCTGTCAGAAGAACTTAGCTTGAGGCGAGGCAGGGCACTGGTTTGCGTTCGCAGATGACCAAACGCAGCCCCTTCCACTATTTCAAGACCAGCCCCGAGATCATCCGCCTGGCGGTGATGATGTACGTCCGGTTCCCGCTCTCCCTCCGCAAAGTCGAAGATCTGCTATACGGGCGCGGTGTTGAGATCAGCCACGAAACCGTGCGGTTCTGGTGGCATCGTTTCGGCCTGATTTTCGCTGCCGAGCTCTGGAAGCGGCGGATCGAAGGGATGAAATCGAGCCGCTGGCAGTGGCACCTCGACGAGATGTTTGTGAAAATCAAAGGCGAGCGTCACTACCTGTGGCGCGCGGTCGATCACGGGGGCGAAGTGCTCGAAAGCTTTGTGACGGAAACACGCGACAAGAAGGCTGCCTTGAAGTTCTTGAAGAAAGCGATGCGCAAACACGGTCAGCCCGAGGTTATTGTGATCGACAGACTTCGGTCGTACGGGGCAGCTTTGAAAGAACTGCGCGTGGCCGATCGCCAACAGACTGGCAGGTGGGTCAACAATCGGGCCGAGAACTCATATTTACCATTCCGACGACGAGAGAAGGCGATGCTCCGTTTCCGGCGCATGCGAAGTTTGCAGAAATTCGCCTCCGTCCACGCCTCTGTCTCGAACCATTTCAACCAGGAACGCAGCCCCTCCTGCAGACATCATTTCAAGGCCGACCGCGCCGCTGCTCTCGTTGAGTGGCGCGGCCTCTGTGCGGCATGAGGGACAGGTCTGCTGTCCTTGTAGAGACTGGTTAGAAATAGTCTGACACAACCATTGAGGGACTTCCGAACCCAATTCGTTGCCGCGTTCTCCTTCGTAGCATGAGCAGGATTTCACTGGGTCGATAAACAGCAGCACCAACGGCTTTCCTGAATCTCTTGACAGAATTGGAACGTTCCAATATGCAGGACAAAGAACAGTTGGAACGTTCCATATTGCAACATGGGAGGTAGTGGCGTGCATTGGGCATTGATAGGGGCAAGTAGGATAGCGGCGGGGCATATGATCAGTGCGATCCGATCCATTCCCGGCCATGACGTTAAAGCCGTGCTCAGTTCGGATGCCGCGCGCGCAAGATCCTATGCAGATAACCATGAGATCGAAACCGCCTCCACCGATATGGAGCAGATCCTTTCCGATCCCGACATCGGTGCAGTCTACATCTCAACGACAAACGACAAGCACTACCCGCAGGCCATGGCTGCCATTGAAGCGGGCAAACACGTGCTTTGCGAAAAGCCACTTGCGATGACGTTGCTCGAAGCGGTGGACATGGTCCGCGCTGCTGAGAGAGCGGGGCTCGTATTTGGTACCAATCATCACCTGCGCAACGCTGGCTCGCACCTTGCTATCCGAGATCTGGTGTCCGACGGGCATATCGGTAAGGTGTTGAGCATGCGCGTTTTCCACGCGGTGTATCTGCCGGAAGTCCTTCAGGGTTGGCGTATCAATGACGCATCCGCCGGTGGCGGAGTAATCCCCGATATCACGGTACACGATGCCGATACTGTCCGCTTCCACCTTGGGGAAGACCCGTCAGAGGTTGTGGCTATCGCGACCAGCTCCGGCATGGGGCAGGGGGTTGAGGACAGTGTCATGTCGGTGTGGTCGATGCCCTCTGGCGTGACAGTACAGACCCATGAAAGCTTTACCCACGCATTTGCCGAAACTGGCCTGGAAATCCATGGCACCAAAGGCTCCATCGTTGCTCGTAATGTCATGACACAGCGCCCGATCGGCGAGGTATGGCTGCAGGATGCCGATGGTCGTCACGCGATCCCGTTCTCGGGCCATGATCTTTATGCGCGCTCGATGGGCGAATTCGACAAGGCGCTGAAAGGACAGGGTCGGCCAGCCGCTGACGGTGTCGATGGCGTCAAGTCGTTCGCCGTCGCCCTTGCCGTGCGCGAAGCGGCTCAGACCGGGCGCCGGACCAGCGTCGATTACGGAGGGGTCTGAGATGTCGGGTAAGCTTGTCAGCGCCGCAGAAGCCGTATCACGTATCGCGGATGGTGCAGTGGTTTCGGTCTCTTCCTCCTCGGGGCTTGGCTGTCCCGACAAGGTTCTTGAGGCGCTCGGTGTGCGGTTCGAAGCCGAGGGCCATCCGCGTGACCTGACCACCCTTCATCCGATCGCGGCAGGGGATATGTACGGGATCAAGGGCGTCGATCACATTGCAAAGGACGGGTTGCTGAAGCGGATCATCGCCGGCAGCTACCCAAGCGGGCCGTCTTCGCTGCCGATGCCTGAAATCTGGCGCATGCTGGTCGAAAACCGCGTGGCCGCCTATAACGTGCCCTCCGGCATTCTTTTCGACATGCATGCCGACGTGGCCGCACGCCGACCGGGCGTGATGACCAAGGTGGGGCTCGATACCTTTGTCGATCCCATCCGGCAGGGCTGCGCGATGAACGAGGTCGCCGCCGCCGCACCCATTGTCAGCCGGGTTGAGATGAATGGCGAAACCTGGCTGCATTTTCCCAACATCGTGCCGGACGTGGCGATCCTGCGGGCGACCACCGCAGATGAACGCGGCAACCTGACCTACGAACACGAAGGCGCTTACCTGGGTGGTCTGGAGCAGGCCATCGCGGTTCGCAATCACGGCGGTCTGGTCATTGCTCAGGTCAAGCGCATGACCGCAGCTGGCAGCTTGCGCCCCCATGACGTTCGTGTGCCGGGGCATCTGGTGGACCTGATCGTTATCGACCCAGACCAGCGGCAGACCACCGAAACACTTTACGATCCTGCGATCTCGGGCGAGATCATCCGGCCTTGGAACAGCTTCACGCTGGCGGAACATGGGATCGAAAAGATCGTTGCACGTCGAGCTGCGATGGAATTGCGCGATGGTCAGACCGCGAATCTCGGATTTGGAATTTCGGCCATGGTTCCGCGGGTATTGCTGGAAGCAGGGCATCCGCAGGCGGTGACATGGGCCATTGAACAGGGCGCAACGGGGGGCATGCCGCTGACCGGTTTTGCCTTTGGCTGCGCGTCGAACGCTGACGCCTTCATGCCCTCGCCACAGCAGTTTATGTATTTCCAAGGCGGTGGCTTCGACGTGTCGTTCCTGTCCTTCCTCGAAATTGACCGGCAGGGCAATGTCAACGTGTCCAAACTGGGTAAAAAGCCATACCTGACCGCAGGCTGTGGCGGCTTTGTTGACATCACGGCCCACGCCAGAAAAATTGTCTTTTCGGGCCTGTTCGAGGCTGGGGCCGAGCTAGAGTTGACGGAAGAAGCTCTGACGGTGAAAACGCCCGGCAAGTTCACCAAGATGGTTGACGAGGTCGAACACGTCACCTTCTCGGGCCGGCGTGCGCAGGAAACCGGGCAGGAAGTTCTCTATGTCACCGAACGCTGCGTGATCCGCCTGACCGAAGGCGGTTTGGTGGCGAGCGAGGTCATGCCCGGAATCGACCCTGTAAGGGACATAACGGATGCCTCTCAAGGCCGGGTCCGGGTGGCCAACGATGCCACTCTTATGCCTCGTGCGCTGTTGTCCGAGGGACCGATGGAGATGGCACTGTGAGCACGGTTCACCTGATATCCCATGGTGCAGTGGCCGAAATCCGGCTCGACAATCCCGACAAGCTGAATGCTTTCACACCGGAGATGCTGGAGTCGCTCGAAGCGCATTGTTCAGCATTGGAGCGAGATCGCGAGGCGCGCGCTGTCGTCGTCAGCGCGGCCCCGTCCCGCGCGTTCTGTGCCGGTGCTGACATAACCGCATGGGCGCCGCTACCTCCCGGCGAATTTGCCCGTGGCTGGGTGCGGGATGGTCATAGGATTTTTGACCGTCTCGCACGCCTGTCAAAGCCGACAGTGGCTGCGATCGGGGCGCATGCCTTTGGCGGTGGTCTGGAACTTGCGGCGACGTGTGACATTCGCGTAATTTCCCCGACCGCCACGATCGCACTGCCCGAGGCCAATGTGGGCATCGTCCCCGGCTGGTCGGGTACTCAACGTCTAGCCCGGCTGCTGCCCGAGCCCGTGATTAAGGAGATGGCGCTATTCGGACAGCGGCTTGGGGCAGAGCGCACCCTTGCGCTCGGTTTCGTTGCCGAAATTTCCGAAGACGTAAATGCCGCCTCCTTTGCATTGGCCGAAAGGGCAGCAGGCCTGTCCCCAATGTCCGTCGAAACCGCAAAATACATGCTTCATGCCGCTGTGGGCGAGGATCGCGCAGCAATGGTCGAGGCGCTCGGCGGGGGCATGGTGTCAGCAACAAATGACCGCCAAGAGGGCGTCCGCGCCTTTCAGGAAAAACGCAAACCCAAGTTTACGGGCGAATAGTAATGACTGAACTGAAAGTGATTTCCGCATCTGCTCCGGGCGCTCTGCCAGCCGAACCCTTCATGGCGCGTCATCTGATCGACGGTATGTGGCGCGACAGCGCGGATGGACAGGTTTTCGAACGTCATTCGCCCGCGCATGGCGTGCTGGTGACGCGCGCGGCCCTTGGGGGCGAGGCCGAGGTGGAAGCGGCCATTGCCGCGGCACGTCGCGCGTTCGACGAGGGTGGTTGGCCGGAAATGTCCGGCAAGGAACGTGCCGCGATCCTCTTGCGGGTGGCTGACCTGATTGATCGTGAACGAGAGCGGATTGCACTTTTGGAAACCCTTGAATCCGGCAAGCCGATTTCTCAGGCCATGGCCGAGATCGAAGGCGCTGCCGATCTTTGGCGCTACGCCGCGTCGCTGGCACGCACACTGCATGGCGACAGCCACAATTCGCTCGGTTCCGATTTGCTCGGGGTGGTCCTGAAGGAACCTGTCGGTGTTGTGTCGGTCATCACGCCGTGGAATTTCCCTTTCCTCATTGTCTCGCAAAAACTGCCATTTGCGTTGGCCGCAGGCTGCACCACCGTGGTGAAGCCATCCGAACTCACCCCTGCGACCACCGTGATCCTGGGCGAACTTATGGCCGAGGCACGGGTTCCACCCGGGGTCGTCAACATCGTGCTTGGCTATGGCCAGCCCGTAGGCGCAAAGATGACAACCGATGACCGGGTCGACATGGTGACATTCACCGGATCGACCGGGGTTGGGAAGGCCATCGTCGCAGCGACCTCGGGTACGCTCAAGAAGGTGTCGCTGGAATTGGGGGGAAAGAACCCGCAGGTGATCTTCCCCGATGCCGATCTGGATAGTGCGGTCGATGCCGTCGTTTTTGGGGTCTGTTTCAATGCTGGTGAATGCTGCAACTCCGGTTCTCGCATCATCGTTCACGAGGATATCGCGGAAGAGGTAATCGCCCGTGTCGTTGCACTGTCACGCGAGGTGCCCTTTGGTGACCCGCTGAACCCCGAGACACAGGTGGGTGCGATCATCTCTCGCGAACACCAGGCCAAGATTGATAGCTACGTGAAGGCCGCTGCCGACGAGGGTGCAGAGGTACGCCTTGGCGGTGCGGCGCTGCGGGTGCCCGGTCTGGCCGGGCAATTCTATCAGCCCACAATCGTGGCCGGTGTTCGTTCTGACATGGCGCTAGCGCGTGAAGAGGTCTTTGGCCCCGTTCTGTCGGTGCTGACCTTCCGCGATGAGGTCGAGGCAATCGCGCTGGTTAATGACGCGGCATATGGGCTCTCGGCAGGCGTATGGAGCGAGAACGTCCACACCTGCCTGTCCTTCGCGCGGAAGGTGCAGGCCGGGACGGTCTGGACCAACACCTGGATGGACGGCTTCGCCGAAATGCCATTCGGCGGGGTGAAGCAAAGCGGCCTTGGCCGTGAACTGGGCCGCTACGGTCTGGATGAATTTCTCGAGGTGAAGACCGTGACAATGCGGATTGGCCGCACGCGGGCGCCTTGGGTGAATACCGGCTCCCACGCCTGACTTTCGGGGCCGGACGACAACTTGCGCAAACAGGGAGGATACCAAATGCGTAAACTGACATTGACCATGACTGCTGCGGCCTTCGTCGGTTCGGCCGGCCTTGCGGCGGCTGACGACGTCGAAGTACTGCACTGGTGGACATCGGGCGGCGAAGCAGCAGCCCTGAACGTCCTGCGTGAAGACCTGGCCGGTCAGGGTATCGGCTGGCAGGACATGCCCGTCGCCGGTGGCGGCGGTACCCAGGCCATGACCGTTCTGCGTGCCCGCGTCACCGCAGGCAACGCGCCGACGGCCGTTCAGATGCTTGGCTTCGACATTCTCGACTGGGCCGCAGAAGGGGCACTGGCGAACCTCAACGATATTGCAGCCGCCAACAACTGGGACGAAGTGGTGCCCGAGGCCCTGCAGGGCTTCGCTACCTATGACGGTGAGTGGGTTGCCGCGCCGGTGAACGTGCACTCGACCAACTGGGTCTGGGCGAACGCCGGCATTCTCGAAGAACTTGGCATTGAACAGCCCGGTACTTGGGACGAGTTCGTTGCAGCCATGCAGGCGGCACAGGATGCAGGCTATGTGGCGCTGGCCCATGGTGGTCAGGCCTGGCAGGAAGCCACCATCTTCGACTCTGTCGTGATGGCAACCGGTGGCCCCGACTTCTATCAAGCGGCGATGATTGACCTTGATGAAGAAGCGCTTGGGTCAGACACCATGGTAGAGGTCTTCGACCGCATGGCCGTTCTGCGCGGCTTCGTGGACGACAACTTCTCGGGCCGCGATTGGAACCTCGCCACCGCCATGGTGATCAACGGCGAAGCTGCTTTCCAGGTGATGGGGGATTGGGCTAAAGGTGAATTCCTGAACGCGGGCCAGACCCCCGGTGAGGACTTCCAGTGCTTCCGTTTCCCCGGAACGCAGGACCAGGTGATCTTCAACGCTGACCAGTTCGCGATGTTCGATCAGGGCGGTGAAGTGTCTGCACAGCAGGCGGCACTGGCCGAGGCGATCCTATCGCCGTCGTTCCAGATTGCCTTCAACCGCGTCAAGGGTTCAGTTCCCGCGCGTACCGACCTCGATGTGAGCGAGCTCGATGCCTGCGGCCAGCAGGGCTATGTCGAACTGCAGGCAGCCTCTGCCAGCGGCAACCTTTTCGGGTCTTTCGCCCATGGTCATGCCAGCCCGGCAGCGGTGAAGAACGCGATCTACGACGTAGTCACCGCTCACTTCAACGGCGAATACGACAGTGCAGCTGCGGTCGAGGAACTCGTCCTCGCCGTCTCCATCGCACAGTAATTCGACGAGAAAAAACGGGAGGCGGCGACAGCTTTGCCGCCTTCCATTCAAGGAGGACCCCAACAGATGTCAAAGAATGCGACCGCGTCCCGGCCCGGCCTGACCGAGCGGCTGCGAGACGCCCTGCCGAAACTGGTGCTCAGCCCAAGCGTCGCCATTGTCGCGGTTTTCGTCTACGGGTTCATCCTGTTCACGATCTACTTGTCATTCACCAACAGCCGCATCCTGCCCGATTTCGAGCTTGTTGGCTGGCGCAACTACACCAATCTTTTTCGCATCAGAGCATGGGACACGGCTGTTACCAACCTGATGATCTTTGGCACGCTTTATATCGCGATCTGCTGCGCACTTGGCCTGCTGCTGGCGATCCTGCTTGATCAGCGTATCCGGGCCGAGGGGTTCATCCGCACGATCTATCTCTATCCCATGGCGTTGTCATTCGTCGTGACCGGTGTTGCATGGAAGTGGTTCCTGAATCCGGGCATCGGCTTGCAGGCCGTGGTTCGCAGCTGGGGCTTTGAGGACTTCGAATTCGCGTGGATCACCGATAGTCAAATGGCGATCTATACCATTGTCATCGCAGCGGTCTGGCAGACCTCGGGCTTTGTTATGGCGATGTTTCTTGCCGGCCTGCGCGGTATCGACAGCGAAATGATGCGCGCCGCGCAGATTGACGGTGCTTCGACATTCGCGCTTTATCGCCGGATCATCATCCCGCAGCTGCGACCCGCCTTTATGTCCGCCTTCGTGGTTCTGGCGCATATGGCGATCAAGTCCTACGACCTTGTCATAGCGTTGACCGGCGGCGGTCCCGGCACTGCAACCGAGCTGCCCGCGACCTTCATGTATTCCTACACATTCACACGCAACCAGATGGGGATCGGTGCTGCTTCGGCCGTGATCATGTTGATGACGATCGCCGCTATCATCGTGCCCTATCTCTGGTCCGAACTGCGGGAGAAGAAGTGATGTCCGGCATGTCCACGACCAACCCCGCCGCGATCGGTGGCAAGAGCTTTGGCATTGCCCGCGTAACGCTTTACGTGATCCTTGCGCTGTTCTGCATTTATTACCTGCTGCCGCTCTATGTGATGGTGGTCAATTCTCTCAAGCCGCTGTCCGAGATCACCTCGGGCGGAATGATGTCGCTGCCCCAGGAATGGACCGTGGCGCCTTGGCGCAGCGCATGGTCCGAGGCGCAGGTGGGTGTCGAGGCGACGGGCCTGCGCCCGTATTTCATCAACTCGATCCTGATGGTTGTGCCTGCCGTGGCCCTGTCGACCATTGTCGGTGCGCTGAACGGCTATGTCCTGACCAAATGGACGTTCCGCGGGGCGACGCTGGTTTTCGGACTGCTGCTGTTTGGCTGTTTCATCCCCTTCCAGATGGTGCTGATCCCGATGGCGCGGATGCTGGGTTTGATGGGGGTCGCGGGCAGCGTTTGGGGTCTGATCTTCGTGCATTTCGTCTACGGCATCGGCTTCTCGACGCTCTACTTCCGCAACTACTACGCTGCTTTCCCGACGGAACTAGTGCGCGCAGCCCAGATCGACGGAGCCGGGTTCTTCCGCATCTTCTGGCGTATCCTGCTGCCGTCTTCGGGACCGATCGCAGTGGTCTGCATCATCTGGCAGTTCACAAATATCTGGAACGACTTCCTCTTCGGCGCCTCCTTCTCGGACGCCGACAGCCAGCCGATGACGGTGGCTCTCAATAATCTCGTGCAGTCCTCTACGGGTGTGCGCGAATACAATGTCCACTTCGCCGGGGCGATCATGGCGGCCTTGCCGACGCTCTTCGTCTACATCGTCGCCGGCCGCTTCTTCGTGCGCGGTCTGATGGCCGGCTCTGTGAAAGGGTGACTCAGATGGGTTTTCTCGACATCAACCAGGCGACCAAGTCCTATGGCGCGGTCAAGGTCCTGCATGAAACCGACATTTCTATCGAAGAAGGCGAGTTCCTCGTTCTCGTCGGCCCTTCGGGCTGCGGCAAGTCCACCCTGCTGAACATGATCGCGGGGCTGGAAGATGTCACCAGTGGTGACATCTCCATCAAGGGCCGCAGCATGAGCGGCGTCAAACCCTCTGACCGCAACATCGCAATGGTGTTCCAGTCTTACGCGCTTTACCCGAACATGAGCGTGAAGGGGAACATCAGCTTTGGCATGGAGATGCATGGCATTGCCAAGCCAGAACGGGAAAAGCGCATAGGCGAGGTCGCTGATCTTTTGCAGATCGGCCATTTGCTGGACCGCAAGCCGGGGCAGCTGTCGGGTGGTCAACGCCAGAGGGTCGCCATGGGCCGCGCCTTGGTGCGGGAACCTGACGTGTTCCTGTTCGACGAGCCGCTGTCCAACCTCGATGCGAAGCTGCGCGTGGATATGCGCACGGAAATAAAGAAGCTGCACCAGAAGCTGGGTACGACCATCGTCTATGTCACCCACGACCAGATCGAGGCGCTGACCCTGTCCACCCGCATTGCGGTGATGTTTGGCGGCTATGTACAGCAGCTTGGAACACCCAAGGAAATTTACGACAACCCGGCCAATATGTTCGTGGCAGGCTTTATGGGCTCGCCCTCGATGAACCTGTTTCCAGCGACGGTCGTTGACCATGGCGGTGTTCCGGCGGCTGAAGTCGCAGTTGCGGGCGGCGGAACCGCACTGCTGCCATTCGCGGCTGGCCGTATGCAAGGACAGGAGGGGCGAAAGATTGTGCTTGGTATCCGCCCCGAAGCCATCACCGACCGCGATGGCGCAGACCGCAACAGCCAGGCCGTGCACGAGGTTGAAGCTCTTGTAGAGATCACAGAACCCGCCGGGTCCGACACCTTTGTTGTGACCGAGATGGGCGGAACCGATGTAACTGGCCGCTTCCGTGCCGACGTTCAGGTGGCCCCGGGCGATCGCTTTCCGTTTGCCATCAACATGGAAAAGGCCGTGGCCTTCGACCCTGAAAGCGAACAGCGGATCGACTGACCGATGTCTGACAGCGCGGATATCGTGATCATCGGCAGTGGGATCGGTGGTGCCACCATGGCGGCGGCACTTGCCAGTACCGGGCGAAAGATTGTCATCCTTGAACGGGGTGAAAGGCTGCCAGACAGCCCGGAGGCCCGCGACGAGGAGGCAATATTCGTGCGCGGCCATTTCCGGCCCGAAGAAACATGGTTCACGCCGGAGGGGCAGGGGTTCAACCCGGGCAACTACTACTACGTAGGCGGCAACTCCAAACTGTTCGGCGCAGCTTTGATCCGCTATCGGGCCGAGGATTTTCACCCCATCCGGCATTTGGGAGGCACAACTCCGGGTTGGCCGGTCACCTATGACGAGATGGAACCATGGTACCAGATGGCCGAGGAATTGTTCGGCGTGCATGGTGATCCCGCGCAGGATCCGACCGAGCCGCCGCATTCCGGCCGCTACCCCTTTCCGCCCGTGCCTGATGAAAAACCGATAGCGGACCTGCGAGAAAGGCTCAGGCAGGCCGGGGTCCAGCCTGCGTCCTTGCCCCTAGGCATTGATATCGAAAGGTGGCTGGACCGTGGGCAAACCCCTTGGGACGCCTTTCCCGATACGACCGGCGCCAAATCAGACGCCGAGGCGGTTGGTCTCGCACAGGCGCTGGCGCATCCGAATGTGAGGTTGGAAACCGGTGCCATGGTGACGCGGCTTGTCATGGGGCAGGGCGGTCGCATAAGCCATGTAGAGTTTATGCAGCGTGGCAATGCGCGCCGCATACTCGCGCCTTTGGTGATCCTGTCGGCCGGAGCCGTAAATTCGGCTGTTTTGCTGCTACGCTCAGCCAATGAAGCGTTTCCTTCGGGTCTGGCGAACCGATCTGATCAGGTCGGACGGAACTTCATGAACCACAATTGCTCGGCAGTGCTGGCAATTCACCCGCTAAGGCGCAACCGAGCAGTCTACCAAAAGACGCTGATGATCAACGATTTCTACCTAGGTGGTGGTCCGGGGGATGCGCCGCTTGGCAATATCCAGCTTCTTGGAAAGATCTCAGGCACGATCCTGTCTGCCTCAGCGCAAATACCGCGCGTGCTGGCAGGCTGGATTGCTCGGCATTCTGTTGATTTCTATGCGATGAGCGAAGATCTGCCCGACCCGGAAAGCCGTGTCACGATTAAGGGCGACCGGATCTTGCTCGACTGGAAACGGTCAAACTGGGATACGCATGAGGCACTGGTAGCACGGCTCAAGGCATTACTTCGGAGGGCTGGCTTTCCCGTGGTCCTGTCGCGCCCCTTCGATCGTCGCACGCCATCCCATCAATGCGGCACTACCCGGATGGGGCGCAACCCCGCGACCAGTGTCGTGGACGTGAATTGCCGCAGCCATGATCACCCCAATCTCTTCGTGGTCGACGCAGGCTTCCTGCCGACCTCTGCCGCAGTCAACCCGGCCCTGACCATCGCCGCGCAGGCGCTGCGCAGCGCCAATCACATCAAACAGAGGGATCTCGCAGCATGACACAGGTTGCCCTCGTCACCGGAGGCCAGCGTGGCATCGGCCTCGGGATTGCCCGCGCCCTGATCAAGGCGGGGTTCCATGTCGCCATGGCCGCGCGCAGCGCGCCTGACGACCCCTCGGTGACCGAAGCGCTGGCAGAGCTTGGCCCAATGGCCCGCTATTTCCGTCATGACATGCAAGAGGTGGCCGCGGTCCCTTCATTGCTCGACGCGGTCGAGGCGGACCTTGGTCCCGTCACAACGTTGATCTCGAACGCCGGTGTACCTGCGCGGGTCCGGGGCGACATGCTGGACATAACGCCGGAAAATTTCGACTTCGTGCTCGACGTGAACCTGCGTGGCGCCTTCTTCCTCGCACAGGAAGTGGCGCGACGCATGCTGGCGCAGCCATCGGATCACTATCAGTCCATTCACTTCGTGACCTCTGTCAGCGCCACGATGGTGTCGGTTGAGCGGGCTGAATACTGCATTTCAAAAGCCGCTGCCGCGATGATGGCGCAGACCTTTGCCGTTCGCCTTGCGCCGCACGGGATCGGGGTCTTCGAACTTCGTCCAGGCATAATCGAAACCGGCATGACCGCCGGGGTTAAAGACAAGTACACCGCCCGGATTGAAGGCGGCCTCGTGCCTGCTGCCCGGTGGGGTCAGCCCGCCGATATCGGTTCGGTCATCGTGCCATTGGCCACGGGGCGTGCGGTCTTTGCAACTGGCGCCGCGATTCCGGTCGATGGCGGTCTTTCCATTCCGCGCCTTTAGGGGACCCAAATGACCAAGGGCTACGATTTCATCATTATTGGCGGCGGCTCGGCAGGCTGTGTTCTTGCCGCGCGGCTTTCAGAAAATCCGGATGTTCAGGTGCTCCTGCTGGAAGCCGGAGACCGCGACCGGCACCCGTTCTACCATCTGCCTGCGGGCTTTGCGAAGATGACCAAGGGCATCGGCGCCTGGGGCTGGGAAACCGTTCCGCAGCGGCACATGAAGGGGCGCGTTTTCAATTATACGCAAGCCAAGGTGATTGGCGGCGGCTCTGCCATCAACGCGCAGATCTACACGCGCGGCAATGCGCAGGACTATGACGATTGGCGCCAGATGGGGTGCGAGGGCTGGTCCTACGAGGATGTGTTGCCCTATTTCCGCAAGGCCGAGGACAACGACACCTACGACAACCGCTATCATGGCAAGGGTGGTCCCCTGGGTGTGTCGCAGCCAATCGCGCCCCTGCCGGTCTGCGAGGCCTATTTCGAAGCGGCTGCTGCGCTTGGAATTCCGCGCAACATGGATGTCAATGGCGAGAAACAGGATGGCGCGGCCTATTACCAACTGACGCAACGCAACGCACGTCGGTCTTCTGCGGCGATGGCCTATCTGGCTCCCAACCGGGGGCGCAGGAACCTGACCGTGCGCACCGGTGCTCAGGTGCGTCGCCTGACCTTCGACAAGGGGCGTGCAACCGGCGTCGAGATGATGGACGGCACGCGCCTGACTGCGACGCGTGAGGTCATTTTGTCCTCGGGCGCAATCGGCTCGCCTCGTTTGCTGCTGCTTTCAGGGATCGGCCCGGCAGATCATCTGAGGAAGCTTGGGATCGACGTGGTGCTCGATCAGCCGCAGGTGGGGGAAAACCTCCAGGACCACCTCGACCTTTACTGCATCTGCGAGCTGTCAGGTCCGTTCAGCTACGACCGCTACGCCAAGCCTTGGTTCGCAGCGCTGGCCGGGTTGCAGTATCTCCTGTCGCGAAAGGGACCCGTGGCCTCTAGCCTCTTTGAAACCGGTGGTTTCTGGTATGCCGACCCCGACGCTCGGTCCCCTGATATCCAGTTCCATCTTGGCCTTGGTACTGGGATCGAGAAAGGCGTTGCAGTCATGCCGCAGGGCGGGATCACGCTGAATTCCTGCTATCTGCGCCCTCGTTCTCGCGGGACGGTCAGGTTGGCCAGTCGCGACCCTGCAAAGGCGCCTTTGATTGATCCGAACTACCTTCAGGACCCTCGTGATCGGGAAATGTCGATCAGAGGGCTGAAACTCACGCAGGAAATCCTGTCGCAGAAGGCGCTGAAGCCTTTCGTGATGGCCGAGCGTCTTCCCGGCCCGGGAGTGCGCACGGATGAGGAGTATTTCGATTTCATCTGCGAACACTCCAAGACCTCGCATCACTGTGTCGGCACCTGCCGCATGGGGGTGGATAAAGGGGCTGTCGTCGATACAAGACTTAGAATGAACGGGATCGAGGGGCTGCGCGTCGCAGACAACTCGATCATGCCCACCGTCATTTCCTCCAACACCAATGCCGCGGCCATCATGATTGGAGAAAAAGCCTCTGACATGATCCGCAAAGACCACGGAGTATCCCTATGATCCGCCACATTGTCCTTATTCGTTTCAACCCGGATCTGCCCGAAGAAGAGATTGCCGATATATGGCGCGAGCTGCGCGAGATCGACGGCAAGGTCCCCGGTCTGTCAGCCATTCGCGCGGGACGCAGCGAAAGCCCCGAGAAAATCGAACGAGGCTATATGCACGGCTTCACGGTCGATTTCGCAAATTGGGACTCGCTGGCAACCTATCAGGACCATCCCGACCACAAGAAACTGGGTGCGCGCCTTGTTGCGAACGCTGTGGGCGGTCTAGACGGCATCCTCGTCTTCGACCTGCCCTTCGATCCGTCCGCATGACGAGCGTATCAAGAGAGATTTGCATATGCTGACCCTGCCTACCCCCGACCAACGCCTCGAACCCTACCAGCTGACTGGCGATCCGCTTGAACCGCGTGCACCCCGTGTGCCGCTGACCCGAACGGCCTTCGCCGCCGCGCATGTGGTCTCTGACCCTTTGGCCGAGCGTGATCCGTGGATTGGACGGCCTGCTGTCGACTGGGACAATACCCTGAAGTTCCGTCACTGGCTGTGGGATCAGGGGTTGGGGCTGGCCGAAGCAATGGACACGGCGCAGCGCGGCATGGGCGTAGACTGGCTGACCGCGAAAGAGTTGATCGAGCGCACAATGGCCGAGGCCAAGGCCCATCCGCTGAAACCGCGTGTCGCTTGTGGGGCAGGGACAGATCAGGTGCCGCTGGCAGACCTGACGAGCGCCGAGGCAATCATCGCTGCCTATAGCGAGCAAATGGAAGCGGTCGAGGCCGCCGGCGGGCAGGTGATCCTTATGGCATCGCGCGCCTTCCCGGCCATCGGTGCCGGCCCGGACGTTTATGAGCAGGTCTATGGCAAGCTGCTCGGGCAGGCCGCCGATCCCGTCATCCTGCATTGGCTTGGCGATATGTTCGACCCGGCGCTGAAAGGCTATTGGGGCGGGAAGAATGTGGCCGCTGCATCGGACGCGGTGCTATCGATCATCAAGTCACATCCGGGCAAGGTAGACGGCATCAAGATCTCGCTTCTCGATCACGCCCACGAAGAGGCTTTCCGCGCCCGTCTGCCGGAAGGCGTCCGGCTTTATACCGGGGATGATTTCAATTATGCCGAACTAATTGCCGGGGAGGGGCAGCACTATTCACACGCTTTGCTGGGGATATTTGCCGCCATTGCCCCGGCCGCGTCACAGGCGCTGGAAGCGCTGGCGAGCGGGGACATGGAAGCCTATCACGCGCTGCTTGCCCCAACAGTGCCCCTGTCACGTGAAATCTTCCGCGCACCCACGCAGTTCTATAAGGCAGGGATCGCGTTTCTTGCGTGGCTGAACGGCGCACAAAGCCATTTCATCATGCCTGCGGGCTTCCAATCCGCGCGCGACATAACGCATTATGCTCACGTGTTCCGTCTTGCGGATCAGGCACGGCTGTTGTCGCACCCTGACCTGGCTCAAGAGCGCATGGGACTGCTTTTGAAACTACACGGGATCGACTAAGCGCAACATGCCCAAGCGACCGACCATTCTGGACGTTGCCCGTCTCGCTGGCGTATCGAAATCAACGGTCTCGCTGGTGCTGCAGAACAGCAAGCAGGTCAAGCCGTCGACGCGAGAGGCTGTTGAGGAGGCGATGACCTCCTTGAACTATGTCTACAACCGGTCGGCGGCAAATCTGCGCGGCTCTGCCACCGGACTAGTCGGGCTGGTGATCAACGACCTGCGAAATCCGTTTTTCACCGAATTCGCGGCCAGTGCTCAGATGGCCTTCAATAAAGAAGGCTATTCTACCGTTATCGCCAATACCGATGAGAGTCCGGAGATGCAGGCACAGGTGATCGAGTCCATGATCGAACACGGGGTCGCGGCTTTCCTGATCTCGCCTGCCTATGGCGGCGGTGACGACAGTTTTGATCGGATCGAGCGCGCGGCCATTCCCGCGATGCAGGTGCTGCGACGCGCAGATGAAAGGACCGGTCTTTTCCCGTTCGCCTCGCCTGACTATGAAACGGGCAGCGAGCTGGCCATGCGTCACATGATCGATGTTGGATGCAACGAGATTGCTTTCGTCGGTGGTTTCGCTGACCGGGAGGTGACGCTGCAACGCAAGTCCGGTTATGAGACTGTCATCAGCCAACAGGGGCGCAAATCCCATGTGTATCCTGGTCGTCCCACGCGCAGTTTCGGGCGGGAAATGGCGCTTACCCTGCACAGGGATCACCCCGAGATCGAAGCCGCGATCTGTTTTAACGATCTGGTTGCGCTTGGGATGCTGGCCGGTTTCGCGGAGTTGGGGCGCAAGGTGGGTGAAGATTTCCGCCTGATCGGCTTCGATGACATCGAAGAATGCTCCCTAGTTTATCCCAAACTCAGCTCCGTTCATTGTGGGATTTCACGCTTTGGCGCGGATGCGGCGCAGGCAATGCTGCGCTGGATTACTGATGGGGTTCAGCCGGAGAACGACCTTCGCACCCCCGTAGAACTTGCTGCACGCGCGTCCAGCCTGGGGTTTGACCGGTGACACCCAGCAATCCAAGGGCCTTCCTGCGCCGGTTATTTGAAACCGCCGTCGCCGCTGCGGACCCCACGCGTTATGTGCCTGCTGGCTTGCCGCCCAAACCCGATGGGCGCGTCGTCGTTGTTGGTGCAGGCAAAGCCTCTGCTCGGCTCTGCCAGAGGAACTTGGCGTGATGCGTGGCAGGGTGCTGGCTAGCGTCGGCAAATGACCAAAGACAGTCCATTCAAGTGGTTCAAGACCAGCCCCGAGTTCATCCGCCTGGCGGTGATGCTTTACGTCCGGTTCCCGCTCTCCCTCCGCAACGTCGAAGATCTGCTACACGAGCGCGGTATTGAGATCAGCCACGAGGCCATCAGGTATTGGTGGCATCGATTTGGCCCAATTTTTGCCGCCGAGATCAAGAAGCGTGGGGGTCGAAGGCATGAGGTCGAGCCGCTGTAAATGGCACCTCGACGAGGTCTTCGTGAAGATCAATGGTGAACGGCACTATCTCCAGGACTGTTACAAAGATGAAGCTCGTGCTTAGACTGCCAAGATACCCAAATACTCATCCGGGCACAGACCACGCGGCCCTTGGAGGACAGCATGAAGCTAGAGTTCCACCATATCAACTTCGTGTCGGAGGATATCGACCGGCTTCATCAATTCTATACCGAAGTCCTTGGCTTGGACGACATCCCCATCCAGACCTTTCCTCGCACCGAGGCGGCAGACGGAAAGGGTTTTAGCGGGAAGATCAGGTTTGCGACGGATGGGCAGATGCAGATGCATTTGGCCGAGAAGGATCTGTCAGTTGCGTTCAGAAATGGTGAAGTGATCAACCCGGTCGAACGGGGCCACATCGCATTCAGAACGGATGACATTGAGGCCTTCAAGGCAAAGCTGGACTCTCAGAATATTCCCTATTCCGATTACGGGACAGCCTTCGCCAAGGAGTGGCATCAGGTCTTTTTTCATGACCCGGAAGGCAACGTGATCGAAGTACATCAGTCAGTGGGGCAGGGCGGTTTCGACCAGAGCTGATGAAGGCCGGCGATGGCTGGTGGCTTTCTGGGAGCCGATCCCTTTTCTATCAAGCAAGTTGCAGAGGATTGAGGGCCGCAGCAAGGGGCTATTTGACGCCTGCTGCGGCCGATTGTTCCGCCTATTTACCGATCTGCCCCACCGCAATGGCGACCGAGCTTCCATAGCCCAGCTCTATCAGCAGGATCTCGACGACAATGGGCACGCCGTATAACGGCTCTTGCATGTCAGGCGTGGCAAGGAACCGGCACAACTGGCCAGGAACGATATTGAGCAGAGAACGCATCAGGTTTTCCGCATTCCTGTCGGCAGGATCGGTGTCTGACGTCAGCGCCTATGGGACAGATTTGAGGTTTTCGTAACGGAGGTTTTCTGGTTCATCGCAGCCAATATGG